>NZ_JAYGIL010000019.1:0-139445 GCF_034931025.1 Arcicella gelida
CTTATCCATAAAAATGACAATTATTGTTGCTAAGTTATTTAAAGTTTTTTGTTGGGGCTTTGATTTTTTAAAAAATCAAAGCCCCAACAAAACTTACACAACTAAGGGGAGGGTGCCTTTGTTTATAAAAGTATTTTGAATAAACAACTTTATATATTCCATTTTAGATGGAGATTGTCATTTTTTATATGTTCTTGGCATTATGGATGACATAGTATCTTCTTTACAATACATACTGTTTTTCTATATTACAGGGACTGTTCATCCAACAATGTGACAATTGCCTTTTACTTTATGACCATTTAATCTAACAAGATACCAGTTACTTTTTACTGTACGACCATTACATCCAACAAGATGCCAACTACTTTTTACTTTATAACCTGTCCATTAAACAAAACCCAAATTAATTTTTACTAGATGACCATTCCATCAAACAAGATGCCAACTACTTTTTACTTTATGACCATTTTATTTAACAAGATGCCAGTTATTTTTTACTTTATGACCATTTCATCTAACAAGATGCCAACTACTTTTTACTTTACGCCCATTCCATTTAACAAGATGCCTATTATTTTTTACTTTATGACCATTCCATTTAACAAGATGAGTGTTGTGTCAAACTTTTTTAAAAATATTATCCCTGATAGCTTGAGAATTTACAGTCTTTACTCAATGATACGGACAATCATAATTTAATGACATAAAATATATGGTACTAATTTTCAAGTAGTTGGCGTTCGATGGCTCTATAAACCAAGAGGTCAAAAGCTAACTTTTGACCTCTTGGTTTATTTAAAACACGCTATAATCTTTACTCATGGCATAACTATTCTTGCTTTATCGTCATTGCCATTTCATTGGCAGTCATGCCATAAGTGAAACCTTTTAGGGAAAATGCCTTTAAATTCCTCTAATATTGTTTTTATACTAAATATCATTCAACCTTAAAAACTACAGAGGTTTCATAAGGCATCTTTGAAGGACAAGTAATTGTTAAGCCATCTGCTTCTTGTTTCCAGTTGAGTTTTCCCTTGTAACCAAGCAAAGAAACCTTCTTTATACTTTGAGCATAATAACCAGCATTTGAACCCAAAGATTTTATTTTTATGGTCGTATTCGGAGCGGGTACTGTCATACAGAAAGTATAAAGTGCTTTGTCTTTCCCAACCGTAAATCTAAAATCTGTTTCATTGAATTTAAACTCGGCGTGTCTTTTCGTTAATCCACCCCCTGGTAACATTTTCAATTTATTATTGATGATTTCTCCTTCACCGGGAATACTCCAAGCCTTACTTCCATAAACAGCAGATCCATTTCTACGCATCCAAATGCCTACTTCTTTTAACATTTTCAAACTACCTTCGTCTAAAGAACCATCAGGTAATATAGATATACAAAGAGCAGCATTTCCATCACGTGCTATGGCTTCAATTACATATCTAATCATCATTCCCGAATCATAAGTAAAACCAGGAGCATAAAACCAGTCTCCAACTGGTGCTTCGGCAATCCAAGTTTGAGCTGTATTGATTTTTTCAGGAACGCCAAACTCTTCAGTATTTACCGTGCCATTGGTATTATCACGGAATTTTACAATACTGAAAGTATTTACGTTACCTCTTCTTTGGAGTGTACGGTTGTAGAAATCAGCAATTACGTGTTGCATAGCATCGGCTTTAATCCCTGTTCCTGTTCCATTCCCAGTAAAAGGACCTTGCACAGTACCATCAGTATAAATAAAATCAGGGTCATAGTGTTCTACAACATCCATCATTCGTAAAGCCCAATTGGTAGTGTACCATTTGGCATAATCAAGATGATTTGAAAAAATACCTGCTGGTGGTGGTGACCATTCTGAATTTGCATTTTGTTCTACTCCTTTGTATTCTCGGAGGTCGATACCATAGAGCATTCGAGGGTCATAGCCTTCCCACCATTTTCCTTTGCCGTCGGCAAGAGTCAGATGCCCGTCGTAAGGAATACCTTTTTTCTCGCCTTCTTTGTCACTTTCAAAAGCTGTTTGCCACCACCACCATGTATATTCATGGTGAAAGGTCACGCCAAAACGCATTCCATCAGTTCTACAAGCTTTTGCCCATTCGCCTATCAAATCACGTTTTGGACCAATATTGACCGAATTCCAAGGTTGATATTTTGAATTCCATAAATCATAATTATCATGATGCACGCCTTGAATCATCAAATATTTTGCACCAGCATCTCGGTATATTTTAGTGAGTTCTGATGGTTTAAGCTTGATGGGATTCCAGTCACGTAATACTTCTTTATAGCCAACCTCAGATGGATGCCCGTACTTTTTTAAATGATTGGCATAAGCTTTTTTATCAGGTCTGTATAACTTTCGTGCATACCAATCACCACTTTCTCCTGCTGATTGTGGACCAAAATGAACCCAAATTCCAAACTTCGCATCACGAAGCCACTGCGGAGTACCGGGATAGTTTTTTTCAATAGACTCCCAAGTAGGTTCAAAAGGGCCTTTGGCGATGGGAATATCCAGTTTCATTTCTGGAAATGTTTTCCAATCTCCTAAAGTTTCGCTATCAACGGGTTTAGGTTTTGAAATTGTTGGTAATGGATTTTTTTCCTGTGCATACATACAAACAGGAAGTAAGAAGGGAATAAGTAGTACAAATATTTTTTTCATGGAATTAGCTCTATTGAGCATTTTAATTAAAAAAACTTAGCGAATGAAAAACAGGTTTTCATTCGCTAAGACGTTTCAGAGATATGAATTAATGAATGAGATTAATAGCCAGAGTTCTGTGTAAGGTTTTTATTTATATCTCTTTCAGACTGAGGAATTGGCCATAATTCATTTCTTCCTGCGACAAAAGCTCTTTTTTGATAAAGCAAGAATCCTTGATTATCCACAGGAAAATCTTTATATGTAGATGGAGAATTGGTGAGTTTCATACCTGTAAACTGGCGATTCAGTTCCGTTGCAGCGGTTCCCCATCTCAGAATATCATAGTAATGTATTCCTTCAAATGCCAATTCTACTTTGCGTTCTCTTCTAAAGATTGTTCTCAAAGAGGCAGCGTCTGTAACTTTCACTGGTGGCATATTTACTGAAGCTCTACCTCTCACTTTGTTGATAGTTTCATCCAATAACGCTTGGTTGATAGCATCTCCAGCTTCAACTTTTGCCTCAAGGTAGCTTAAAAGTACTTCTGCATAGCGAATCAAAGTGAAGTTTCCACCATAATTCATGAGGTTTCCTGCAAAGGTTGAATCCATAAACTTATTAACACAGTAGCCACTCCAATTGTATCGATTCATTCTATCAGGTGAGCTACTTTCTGGTCTTGAGATGTACTTTACTCCTTTAAATACTGCACGATCAGAAATCATAATCGTTTGGTCAAGCCTTGGGTCACGATTATTATAAGGGTTATTTGAATTGTATAAAGGAGATTCTTCTACTGTTTTTCCATCAGTACATTCATAAGATTGCACTAATTCGTTATATGGCGAAAATTGATGCCATCCTCCGTAAGTTTCAGGATAAAGATATTGTAAAAACACATGGCTGTACGTATCCTCGTGGTATTGTGAGGCAAGAATGATTTCATTGCTATTTTCTCCTGTTTGAATAAACAACTTTTTAAAACCTCCTTGTTCAATCGAATAAACACCGCTATCTATAATTTTTTTGTAGGTAACTGCCGCATCACTCCATTTTTTCTCCGCCATTTGTACTCTACCCAAGATAGCCAAAGCAGCTCCAGCTGTAATGCGTCCCATTTCACTACTTGGGCGAGTGGTAGGTAATAATGCAGCACTTTCTTTTAATTCATTTTCTACAAAAGTCCAAACTTCTGCTTTAGGCGTTCTCGTAATAGAGTTTGCCTCATCCAAGGTTAATAGCTTTTTAGGCAAAGGCACATCCCCAAAATATAGGGCAAGGTTGAACAAACAATAAGCTCTTAAAGTACGAATTTCAGATTTTAAGATACTCTTCTTCGTTTGATCCATCTGAATAGCATCAATATGGTCTAAGAAGTTATTGCATTTGGCTATCTTATTGTAAGTATTGCTCCAATAGCTATTTGTTACCCAATAAGAGGAGTTTAATGAACCATCTGTAACACGGTCAGGGATTAGCTCTTTCTCTGAACCTAGTCCTGCCATCAAGTCAAGGTAAAACACAGCTCTAGCATTCCAGAAATCTTCACCAGACCAGCCTGCTCCAATGTTATAACATCCAATCAAGGCTAAGTTTGCGTCTTTCTCTGTTTTCCAGAAAGTACCATCTGAAATGGAGTCAAGTGGTTGTTTGTCAAAATAATCACTTTTACAAGCTACTATAAAAAAGTATAGCACAAACAGTAAGCCTATTTTGAAGGATGGCAGTTTTGAATATATATTTTTGAATTTCATGTCTCTCAATCGTTTAATAAAATATGTCTGTATAATTTAGAATGATACATTTACACCAAAAGTATAAACACTTGTAAGGGGATAAAATCCACCATTTTGTGCCATTTCTGGATCCCATCCTTGATAATATGAATTAATCGAAAGGAGATTTTGTCCACTAAAATATACTCTGAGCCTATCAATCTTCATTTTATTTATCAATTCATTATTAAATGTATAGCCAACTTGTAAGTTTTTCAATCTTGCAAAACTGGCATCTCTATTCCAAAATGTTGATGTTTGAACAATACCGCTTCCTTCATTAAGATTTGTTAGTTTTGGATAAAGTGCATTTGGATTAGGATTCTCAGTTGTCCAACGGTTTTCTACTTGCCATCTTTGGATTTGTCCTCCGTTAAAGAAGGCAAATGCCTGATAGTTATTCATTTGTTTTTGCCATCCAGCAAGTCCTTGCACTAACATTAAGAAATCGAATCCTTTGTAATTAGCAGTAAGCGTTAATCCAAAGTTGTATTTAGGGACAGTGTTACCGATAAATGTTCTATCGTAAGTAGCATCTACTTTACCGTCAGGCACACCATTAGGACCACTTATATCTTTGTATCGAATAAAGCCGGGTTGTGCCGAATAGGGTTGTTTTGGATAAGTTGCCACATCGTCTGCATCCTTAAATAAGCCATCTGCAACGTAACCATAAGTAACGCCTAATGACTGTCCCACAAATAAATTGGCTCCAATATTTTGCTGAAGTCCATTGGCTAGTTCAGTTACTTTATTGTTAACAACCGTAAAGTTTGGCGATATTCCAATCTTAACTTTTCCAATGTTGGCATGATAGTTTAAGCTTGCTTCAAAGCCTGTATTTTCTACCCCACCAATGTTTACTGGCGAAGTACTAAGACCCAAAGTGGCAGAGCTGGCTATGCTATAAAGTACGCCAGAAGTTTGTTTTTTGAAAACACCCAAGGTAAAATCTAACTTTCCTTTCCACAAACTAGCATCTACACCAATATCTGTGGTAGTGGTAGTTTCCCAAGTAACATCGGCGTTGCTCAGTCTTGTTGTCGCCGCTCCAGAAACTAAAACACCGCCTAAAGAATAGTTTTGCCCAAGCGAAACGATATTCTGATAAGGGTATGTACCTACGTTTTGGTTACCCAATTTTCCCCAGCTTGCTCTTACTTTTAGGCTGTTAATCCAAGAAACATTTTTCAAGAAATCCTCTTCTGAAAGAATCCATCCTGCTGAGAAAGAAGGGAAATAACCCCATCTACCTTTTGCAGGAAAGCGAGAAGTCGCATCCGAACGCATATTGGCTTCAAACAAATATCTGTTGTTAAACGAGTAGTTCACTCTACTAAAAAATGAACGCATTGACCATGCCGAAGCAGAACCTGAATTACTCATACCTGTTGCAGAGCCACCATTGATTTCATAGAGTGTATTAGTAGGGAAATCTTTACGATACGCTGACATTCCCCAATCATCATATTGTTCTTGTGAAACACCTCCGAGTATTGTAAATGAGTGTTTATCAAATTGTTTGCTATAAGTTGCTAAAGACTGCATTGTTAATTGCTGTCCTTGTCCAGATGATACGCTTAAATTATTGGGACCAACGGTCTTGTTTGCATTAAACACAAATTCTGAAGCATAATCTTTGTTATAGTAGCTCCAAAAATTATATCCAACTTTACCACTCAAGGTTAATCCTTTGATGACCTCCCAAGCAATTTCACTACTTCCTAAAAAGTATTTATTTGTTCCCTTGTAAAAAGACTCACTAGCCATCCACGCTTCTGGGCTGTAATTGTCTTGGTAACCATACGTTCCATCAGATTTTTTACCTGCAAAAATAGGTCCCTGTCTTACCGCAAAGTTTATCATGCTGTTCATCCCACCATCATATTGACGTGGAGAATGATTTTCAGAAGTGTAGCCAGCCAAATTCACCTTTAACGTAAGGTTATCCTTAATTTTAGTATCAGTATTCAAAAGGATATTATATTTTGAATAGCCATTTTTAGCCACGATACCGTTTTGTTGCAAATACCCAATAGAAAAAAGATACCTTGTTTTATCATTCCCTCCCATAAAACTTAGGTTATGGTTACTCTGAAAGCCATCTCCTGAAGTTAAGAGATTTTTAAGGTGAGGTACATTGGGATAATTATCAGGGTCTGAGCCATTTCTGAATTTTTCAATCTCGGTGTCAGTGTAAGAAATACCAGCACCAGCGTTTAAATTTGCTTCATTTCTTAATTTGGCATATTCAGCAGACTCCACAAAATCAGGCAGTTGTGTTGCATTTTGCCATCCTGCATAGCTATTATAGCTAATTTTCATTTTGCCAGCTTCTCCTCTTTTGGTTTCGATAAGAATTACACCATTGGCCGCTCGGCTACCATACATGGCCGCAGAGGCTGCATCTTTCAATACCGAAATACTCTTGATGTTGTTGGGGTCAACATCATTAATAGAAGTTGCTAATCCGTCAACAAGTATCAATGCACCACCACCAGCACCATAAGAACCAATACCACGAATCGTAATACTCGCACCATTATTACCGGGCTGTCCAGAACCTTGTGATACCGAAACTCCTGTCATTAAACCTGCTAATGCTTGAGAAGATTGTGTAATCGGTCTGTCTGCAATTTCTTTGGAAGAAATAGTTGACACAGAGCCTGTTAGATTGATTTTCTTTTGAGTACCATAACCCACAACAACAACTTCATCTAAACTTTGTTGTTCTGCTACTAATTTTATATTCAATTCGGTTACTTTACCTACTTGGATTTCTTGCTTTTTGTATCCAATGTATGAAAAAACTAACACGTTGTAACTGTCTGGTAAATTAATAGTAAACTGACCTTTTTCATTGGTTACGCTTCCTTTCGTTGTTCCTTTTATAGCAATGCTTACTCCAACTAAAGGTTCACCTTTTTCATCAGTTACGGTTCCCGTTATATTTTGTTCTTGAAGCTCAATCTGAGTTTCAAGGCTTTCTTCCTTTTTCTCAATACTGGGATTATTCTTCTTCAAAAGAATGCGTTCGCCTTGAATTTCATAACTGATGCTTAGAGGAGTAAATAATTCCTTTAAAACATCTCTTAATTCACGATTCTTCGCTACAATGCTAATTTTACGTTTAGCACTAATATTCTTTGGGCTATAGAAAAAGTTGATTTTGGCAGCATTCTCAAGCTCAGAAAGAGCCTCAGTCAAACCTTTTTCTTCAATACGCACAGTTATTTTTTGTTGCAGTATATCTTGCCCACTTACTTCACTCGCATACGATAACGTAGTGAAGATTATCGCAATTAATATCTGTCCAGCTGAAATTTTCATAATGGATAGCAACGTTGCTAACGTTAATAGATTTTTTTTCATAAATTGTACTGTTTTTGTTTTTTTGGAAAATTTGACAAAAATATTCCCTAACACTTCTTCCTAAGGAAGTGTTTGATTTGCGTCTAAGGGAATGGTATCAAGTCGATAAATGCTGAGAACATTTATCGACTTTTCTTTTTTTCAGGAGGAATTGGTAATGCGTTTTTTCATATTTGAGATATTTTTTGAGTTAGAGTATTTATAAAGATTCATTAATAATCAAACAATTATTCACAACCTTTTCCAGATACAATTATCTGTGCATCAACTACTTGATAATTTATTCCAGTAATTTTTGCAATACTATTCAGCTTATCAAACATGGTTGCATCTGATAGATTTCCGTTGATGGTGCATTCTTCAAAAAGGTTTTCATCATAAATAATTTTAATGCCATAGGCATTTTCTAAATCTGTAAAGACTTTAGCCAAAGAAGCATTTTTGTAGATAAATTCTTGCTTTTGTAGTATAGATGAAAGTATTGCTGGTTTAGGAACGATTCTCTTCATCAATTTGGCATCGGATGATAAGTAAACAGCTTCTTGATTTGGAGTAACCACAATGCCGTTTGCTTCTGAAAAATGTATGCTTTTTTCAACTGTTTTTGATTCTAGTTGTGCAACCACCGAAACTCGACCTGTCTTTACTACAACTCTTTCTTCTTCTGTTTCAGGATTTGCCTTAATCGTAAAACTTGTACCTAATACTTTGGTAATTAATTTTTTGGTATAAATCAGAAAAGGTCTTTTGGGATTTTTAGTTACTTCAAAAAAAGCTTCTCCTACCAGAAATACTTCTCTTTTATCTGCTTCAAAAACCTTTGGATAACGAATCTTTGATTTTTTCTCAAGAACAATTTCACTTCCATCCATCAAAAAAACACTCATTGGCTCATTTGAAGTATTTCCTTTTTCTATAAATTCTACCTCCGAACTTTTAGCTGATAATTGTGGAATATCAAATGCTTTTTCAGCCTCTTTTTGATAATTTATCCACCAACCTAAACCAATTAATACTGTAATCGATGCCGCCAATGGCCAAACATACCGTCCCCAATAGTTTGACTTCTCAGTTATCTCAGATTCTACTCCTTGCCAAATTTTTGCTACCGATGCTTCTTCATCAATAGACGTATTTTGAATAGAAGCCAAGCTTTTTACCATTGATTTTGCCTTTAAAATCAATACTTCTTTATCAGGATTCTCTTGTAGAAAATCTTGCCAAAACTTTTCAGTTTGTTCATCTGGATTTTGTACCCATCGACAAAAAAAATCGTCTTTTACAAAATCCATTATATCGAAATCAGAGTAGTTCATCATTTATAGAGGGCTTTAATTATAGAATGTCATAAACAACAAAAATATATCCTATTAAATGTAAAAATTTTTACATTTAATTTGCACATAATAGCTAAGTATAAATAAATCAGCTATTTATCAATTCAAAAAATTAATAATAAAGAGTAAAAAATGTGAAGGAAAATGAATGGATTGGCGCAAAGAGTACAAGGCTTTTTGAATAAGATTGCCTACCGAAGAATAGTTCAATTCCATCATTTCAGCGATTTGAGCATTCGAGAATTGATGATAATATTTTAAATTGATTACTTCTCGCTGGCGTTGCGATAATTGACCAAAGGCTTTTTCAAGTCTTTCTAATTGCTCTTTTTGATTTTCTTCCTCAATCAAAAGTCCTTCAAAAGACGATTCAAACAGTGCTTCCAAGTTCTGATCTATTTCATCAGCTTTGTTAGTAAAATCGTACTTCATCGTACGCATTAATTTATTTTTGAGCGAACGAAACAAGTAAAATTTAATAGAATCTGTATCAGCAAGATTCTCCTTACTTTGCCAAAGCTCTAAAAAAATGTCTTGAATGCAATCTTCTACTACTGATAAATTAGGAGAAATCCTGAGCGTAATTCCATAGTTTAATAATGGCTTTGCGTATAGCTGATAAATTTTGGAAAAAGCTTTCTTATCACCTTTTTTGAAGGTTTGCCAAAGTAATAAATCATCGCTATGCAAGGGTTTAATTGCCAAAATGAATGAATTGAATTGATAAAACTGAAATGAATATCTCTGAAAATATTCATTTTACTCAACGAATCTCATTGACACAAACAATAAGGTGAAAATTGCAAAATATACTGATAAAATTATCATTTTTTTATATGGCAATATCATGATTAGTCCATTTTCAGTAGAATGATGAAATGACTAGATCTGGAAAATAAAATCCGTTGGCTCAAGTTTACTATTCGTTTCAATCAAATCAAGCCTGATATGGGTGTAATATTTAGCCCAAATGAGAATACTCAATTGTCCATTGAGGTTCTATTTTTAATGAACTAATCCAACAAATTTAATCCCTTCTTTAAACAAGGAAACTCAGGCTAAATCTTAGGTTTGATGGCTAAATTTTAAAAAGCATTTCTATCAAGTAAGGGATGTTTGTATATAAATTCTTCTTCAAAATCAGTTTCCCAAGGAAGTTTATCATTTCTATCTGTCCAGACTAATTGTGAGGCAGGAAAATCTTTTGACTTGTAATAGTCATTCCGAAGTAATCTTTCAAATTCCTATAAATCCTACCAAGGTCCATTCTGCTTCACTTGATAAAATTGCGTTCCGTTGAATCTATAAAGTCCGCTTCCTGCACCCCACCACATATTTCCTGATTTATCTTGAAACATACTTTGTACGCAACAGTTTATCCCGTCAGCTGTGGTAAATACCTTAAATGCTTTCGGATTTGGCAATGGAATAGAAGGGTCAAATCTGGTAGTGCTACCACGTGCTGTAATCCATATTATACCCGAATCTTCTATGATTATTCCCCAAAACTCTGTACCCCCTAAGCCATCTTTGGGCGTGTATTCGGTAAAAGTTTTGCCATCAAATTTACAGATACCATTTTTCATGGTAAACCACATATTGCCCAATTTGTCTTGTGCAATACCGCCTGCATAGTTCTCGCCCAAAGCTTCTTTTTCATTAAAATTGACAATCGTTTTGCCATCATAACGAAACACACCTTTATTAGACGAGGCAAACCAAATATTTCCGGCTTTGTCTTCCATAATGCACGCAACATTGATAGGCGGAAGTAAAGAAAATAACGAAAAAGATTGATTATCCAAACTATCTGCTAATGGATTATATCGATAAACTCCGCCATGTGTACCTACCCAAACCGCCCCCGATTTATCAACAAGAATACTTTTTCGGCTGATGCCAATATGACTTAACCCATCTTTTTGAGTATAATTTCTAAATCTTTTACCAACTGCCAATTTAGGGTCATACTTATATACTCCTTGGTCAGTGCCAAACCACATATTGCCCTTTTTATCTTCATTAATGGAAAAAACAGACTTGCTTTCAAAACCATCAGGATTAGCAAAATAGGTTAAAGTTGTTTTGTCGTACCTCACTACACCTTCGCCAATAGTACCAAACCATAAATTCCCTTTGGAGTCTTCAAAAATACTTCGGATGTATTGGCTCACTAAAGTTGTATCAAAATCAGGAGCTAATCCCACTGATTTAAAGTTTTTGATTACTCTTGGACTTGGCTTGGAAGCATTAAGCTTACTGTTCTTTTCTTGTCCGTGGCAAGCCGTAACAATCATCAAAAAACTAAAAAGTACTATTTTGTTCAGTGTCATGATTATGGTTTTACTGTTTTAGGATTTTGATAAAATGTTAAAAGAAAAATTGCCCATGAGGACACGGGCAATGGCAAAACAGAATTTATTTGTTGTTTCTCTCAGTGTTATGTCAGCCACAGAACACGGAAAGCGTCCAACTTACCACAACTCATGTTGAGGGTTGTTTTTATTCTCGCTTAACTTGATTTTCTCTTCGTCTACGTTGAGACTTACAAACCGCAAGTATAATCGTTACAATAATTAAAATTGGAATTAAAATCAGCGTTCCATCGCTATGATTATCTAATGGTTTAAATCGTATTTTATTTTTCTTTAAAATTATTAACTCCTTGTTAATGTTTTTATCAATTGAGTTCTCTGTAAAATTTAGTTTTATAATGATTTTGAATTTTTCCAGTTCTATATCTGATTTTGGAGTTAAAATAAAATCATACGCAAAATATGAGTTACTCTCAGAGTTTAGACTTTTTAAGTTCGTTGGAATTTTAGAAAATTTCTTAAATTCTGGGATGTCCCAATTGTGCATACCACTATAAGGAAGTATTTTATTTATTCTTAAAACAGTTGAATTGTCATCGTTAATCCCAACTACAAAAACCTCAATATCCTTTACTAATATTTTTGCTTGTATGTGATTAAAACTTAGGTTTAGCCTATAATCTAAACTGTCTTCTTGGGAAAAATGTGTCGAAATATTTGTAAGCCCTGTGTAAATATTTTCAATTATTTCCTTAGATGGGTTTTCATAATAGTCAATTCTCTTAATGTGGATTACTATTAAAAAAAATATCAGGATTAAGAAAGTATAATAAAGTGTATTAACTGTCCTTCGCATTTGAATAGCTTGGTTGTCAAATTTGTGATAGTACAATCCCAAATACACGAGCTGTGCAAAGCCCATGTATTTGGGATAAATTATTAATTTACTTACTCCTTAATCCCCGTATTCTCTACAGGTTTTTCAAATTCCCATTCGCTTCTGATGAGTTTGTTTTGGCTTGGATATACTTCGTTTAGGGTATTGGCATCGTAGATTCTGCCGTTTTTCATCACCATTTTCAAGGTGTTTGAATGACGAATGTTTTCTAAAGGATTTTTATCCATGATTAATAAATCGGCTAATTTTCCTTTTTCGATACTTCCCAAATCTTTGTCTAAACCTAAAGCGGTTGCTCCGAGAATGGTTGATACTTTTAAAGCATCAAGGTTTTTCATACCTCCGCTTTGCATCGACCATAATTCCCAATGATAACCCAAACCTTGAAATTCTCCGTGACTACCGATACCTGCCAATGAACCATTTTCTACCATTGCTTTCATCGACTTGGCGTGTTTCTGAAAAACGTGTTCTTCTGGCATAAACCAACCTGTTACTCTACGAGTTTTTTCCGCTAATTCTTCATAAGGCATAAAGTATTGCATCTTTTTATCATGATACGGATTCTCTGTTTCAAAATAGAAAATTTCAGCAAAAGGACCTCCATAGGCTACCAAGAAAGTAGGCGTTACTGCCATTTTTGAGTAAGCGATGGATTTCACCACATCGTTGTACAATGGATAAACTGGAATAGCGTGTTCGTGTCCGGGATAGCCATCCAACATATTGGTCATGTTCAGTTTGTAGTTCAAACCGCCTTCAGTAGTTGGCATTAGTTTTTGGTCTTTTGCCGCTTTGATAATCCATTGACGAGTTTGACGATTGCCCGTCAAATACATTTTGATGTACTTGGTATTGTAATATTTGCTGTATTGCTTCAAAGCATTGATTGCCCCTGTTGAATCTTTGATATTGTACGACCAGAAACCAACACCCGGCCCCGTTGAATAGATTCTTGGCCCAGCCATTTTGCCAGCGTCCACCATGTCGCTATAAGTGAGTACGTCGGTAGTAGCCGTTTGTGGGTCACGAGTAGTGGTTACGCCATAGGCTAAATTGGTGGCATAAATCCATACTTGGTTTTTCTGAATGCCCCATTGTGGCCACATGTGCGAATGTGTATCTACAAAACCCGGCGTGATGGTTTTGCCTTTTACATCAATTACTTTGGCATTGCCAACGCCTTTCAGACTTCCACTTTTCCCAACGGCTTTTATTCGGTTGTTTTCTATTAAAATATCTCCATTTTCTATCACTTCATTGCCATTCATCGTGATGATTCTTCCGCCTTTCAACAATACATTTCCTGTCGGAATATCTTTGGTGAAGTACAGTTTAATCTCAGTTTCTTCTGGCTTATAAGTAGTTTCAGCTTTTTTAACGGCTACTTTTTTTGTGGCAGAATCTGCTTTGGCTTTTACATCAACTTTAATTTTCAAAGTATCGGTTTTAGCTTTGTTTAAAGAATCTGCCTTTGCTTTTTCTTGTGCTTTTTTAGCGGTTTTCACACTGTCTTCAAAAGCTTTGGATTTGTCTAAATCATACACAAAATGAAAGCGACCTAAAGACCAATGTACTTTCTTCGCATCGCTCGACCAAGCTGGAAACTCCCCTCCTATTTCTGTTAATTTTTGTGCAGGAAACTGTGCTGAACTTGGGTCTGATACAGAAATGTTAACTGTTTTTCCTGTTTTAGGAATCGTCATTACATAAATATCATTGTTAATTTGTGCCAAAGCTTTGTCTCCATCGGGCGACATTAATACTTGTGAAGCATTTGACGCTCTGTTTACTTCCATTGCCTCCGCCATTTTTTCGCCCAACATACAATTATGCACATAATCTTCGCCTTCGATACTCATGCCATAAGTAGTGATGCCTGTGATTTTTGCATGAACTTTTTCGTCTGTTCCATCCCATTTAATCGACTGTAAAGAACCATCACCACCGCTTAAATAGATTCTATCAGAATTTTTCACGAAGTGAGGCGTACTTCTGCCTTGTGCTTTATCAATCACGGTGATTGCTCCGCCTTTGGCATCAATCCAACAAATTTCATCTTCTGAACTATTAGCAACTGGTCCAACAGATTCTTTGAAAGTACGCATTTTGCTACGAATGAAAACGATTTTATCGTCTTTCTGCGAGAAAACTGGTTGCGAATACAAAGCTGGCACTGACGTTAGTTTTTGTACGTTTGGCGTTCCGCTGGTATTTACTTTATAAAGATTTCCGCCTTCGGCTGTCCAAGTGATAAAGGCAATTTGCGTTCCATCGTTCGACCAAATAGGATTTGCTTCGGTAAATTCATGCGAAGTAATTCTACGTGGCGTACCATTCGGATAATCTGCAACGTACAAACGGTTCAATGAAGTAAAAGCCAACTGCTTGCCATTTGGCGAAGGAACAGCATCACGAATTTGTGAAATTAAGGTTTGAGTAGTATCTGAAACGGGATATTTAAACTCCAATCTTGGTCCCATTTCCAAATCCATATCAACACTAAATGGAATCTGAACAGGGTTTCCGCCATTGATAGCAATTTTATAAATCTTTCCGCCATAAGAAGCAATTAACGATTGATTATCAGGCGTGAAAGCCATAGAAGGCAACACGCCCATCGTTGCGATTGATTCTTGTTCGTCTCTTTGTACGGGATAGGCTAACCATTTTTCGTCGCCACTTTCCAGATTTCTTAATACCAAACCTGTTTTTTCTTCAAAGCGAGAACCATAGACTAACCATTTGCCATCGCCTGATAAAGTAGGCGAAAATGCTGAACCGTATCTTGAAGTAATGGTAGTGCGTTTGGCATTATCACGGTCGTAAACGCCAATTTGGTACTGTGGCATCATGGCATTATAATTCCACGCACCCGAACGTTGCGAGAAGTAAATGTATCTTCCGTCGGGACTTACGGCTGGGTCGATAGTTTTTAAAGTAGCAGGTTGGTCAATCAATTGAACGCCTCCGCCTCCATCTTTATGCACCATCCACAGTTGTACATTCATGCGACCTTTGGCGAAAATGATATAATTGCCATCGGGAGTCCATTCGGCAGCTTCATAGTTTTGGTCACGGTCTTTCGTTACTTGGATGGTATCTTTTTTCTCGAAATCAATCATCCAAACATTATCCGAACCGCTACGATCTGAGATAAAAATCAGTTTTTTTCCGTCTGGACTATAACGTGGATGCGTATCAAAAGCCAAACCTTTGGTGATGTTAGTCGCTTTTCCGCCAGTAAAAGGAATAGTGTATAAATCGCCCATCAAATCAAAAACGATGTTTTTCGCATCTGGACTCACATCTAATGAAAGCCAAGTACCTTCGTCAGTATTGAGTTTGAACTTACGAGTAGCCTTTAGCGGTAAATCTTTGTAACGAACAAATTTCGTTGTGTCTTTTTTAAGGGAGTCGCCAGAAGATAGATGCCTTGGCGATGAATGTTTAAAGGAATTTGCCATGCCGACAATCGCAAAAGTGCCGACAAACAATCCTATCAATAGATTTTTAGGATTAGTTTGAGGAAAAGTGATTTTCATTTTGTTGATTAATTTGTTGAATTGAATCACTAAAATAGTGATAATTATTTAGGATATTGATTTTGTCGAGGTTTTTAAAAATACTCAATCATGAAATAGTAAACAATTCCGAAGGAATGACATATTTATAGAAAAGGCAACATAACAACACCGATGTTCGACCCCATTCGGGGTCATATATCTTCTTCATTTTACTTTTGGCTATTCATGTTTAATCCTTTCAGGATTGGGAGAGGAATTAGTAAATCAAAATATCATGAGTAATCTAAAATAGTCTCCCAAACAACATTTTTATGTACCTTTGAAATATGAATTTAAAAGATAAAAATAAATACAAATCAGACTTTAAAACAGAGCTTGACCATTTTGCTACCAAGCTTGAAGAATATGTTTCTACAAATAATGGTGATTGGACAATCAAAGGATTTATTGATGTTTACAAGAATATTTACACCATTTCATCTGATACAAAGATTATTTCCAAAATTCTTGAAATACATATTTTTCCTCAAATATTAGCTTTCGCAGAAAGCATCAATTACAAAATCATTCTTGCTGAAAAACAAAATTGGTATCCAGATTTAACTTTTGTACATCAAGAAAACGATGAAGTTAAATTTGCTGTTGACCTCAAAACAACTTTCAGACGTAATGGTAAAACCACTGGGTTTACATTGGGAAGTCATGGAGGATATTTTAAGGAAAGGGACAAGGATAAAAACATACAATTTCCTTATAATCAATACATAGGGCATTATTGTTTGGGAGTTATTTATACCAGAACAGATATTACTGATGAGTTATCGGACACTGAAATTTTTCAAGTAGAAGATTTAAAAGATGAATTTGAAGTAACAAATCAAAAAGTAGGGAATCGGAAAGTAACAAATGTGAATAAGCTTAGTTCTATCACTTCTGTTATCAAAGATTTTGATTTTTTTGCTGCTGAAAAATGGAAAATTGCCAGTGATAAACAAGGCTCAGGAAACACGGCTAATATTGGTTCTGTATTTGACATTGAAGACCTGAAAAATGAGAATGGAGTTTTTAGTCAGTTAGGAGAAAATTGGTTTGATGAATATTGGATTAATCATGGCATAGCTACCATGTTGAAAGATGGAAAACTGCATAAGATTACTTCTCTGAAAGATTTCTTAACATTTAAAGGACGTACAGACCTTCATGAGAAAATTGTTTCTAAAACCTTTAATAAAAAATAAGATGAAAGTATTTATTCCACCGATAAAAAGTCAAGGTATCAAAACTAAGTTAGTGCCTTGGATTATGGAACTTGCTCCAAAAGTAAGTGGCAGATGGATTGAGCCTTTCTTAGGCACTGGTGTGGTTGCCTTCAATGCGGGCTACAAAAAGGCGATTCTTAACGATACTAACCCTCATATCATCAATTTTTATAAAGGTGTTCAACAAAAGGCAATTACAGCTCCTTTGATGAAGCAATATCTTGAACATGAAGGCGAAATTTTAAGTAAAGCCGACAACAATGGTTACGAACATTATTTGAAGGTAAGAAGTAGATTCAATAGTGGAGAATTTTCTCCTTATGATTTTATTTTTCTCTCTCGTGCAGGTTTTAATGGAATGATGCGATTTGGAGGTAAAGGCAATTGGAACATTCCTTTTTGTAAAAAACCAGATAGGTTTGCTCAGGCATATATCACTAAAATAACAAACCAACTTTCGATGGTATCGCAAATCATCCAACCTGAACCTGATTGGAGTTTTCATAATCAATCATTTGAAAGTATTATTCCTTTAGCTACCGAAAATGATATTATTTACTGCGACCCTCCTTATTACGGCAGACACGTAGATTATTATAATGGTTGGAAAGAAAAAGACGAGGAACTTTTGTTTCATCTTCTTAGTGAAACGAAGGCTAAGTTTATACTTTCTACGTGGCATCATAACGATTGGCGAGAAAACGAAATGATAAAAAAGTATTGGGATAAATTCAATATCGTTACCAAAGACCATTTTTATCATAATGGCGGAAATATAGAAAATAGAAGAACAATTGTAGAAGCTTTAGTATGCAATTTTGAAACAGAAAATTTTATTCAGCATAACCATGGTTTAAAAGAAAAAACAAAACCTGAGCAATTAGTAATTGAATGGGCTTAATATAATTTTGTTATCAACAAAGCCGTAGTCACGATAAATTTCGTCTCTACGGCTTTGTTATTTTCAAACGATAAATTCATGTTTAATCCTTTCAGTATTGGGAGAGGAATTATTTTTAATTTTTACAAAACATTTTCCCTCCCACCCCATCATTTTCTAAAATCAATTCATTAATTTTAAAGTATAAGCCTACGACAAGTAGCTATTTTACAATACTTTACCTACCACTCAATACGTTCAACTACTTATTCATCACTTCATTTATTGGGTGTATAAGTACAATTTCTATAGGTTGTATTTTTTAACTTAAACAATATATATCATGAACACCTCACAAGATTCTGGCAATGCTACGAACATTGCAAATTTTAGAAACCTGATTAATTTTTGCATTGGCTTTGGTGCTGGCTACAATCCTACAAAAGATGCCTTGAAAATCCCCAATCTGCAAAGCCAACTCACTACCGCAAACACTTTATTACAACAAAGTATCACGAACGAAACGGTGTATATTCAAGCCACTGATACTCGTCGGGATTTGTTTGCTCCGCTCAAGCCTTTGGCTACCAAAATTCTCAATGCTTTTTCTGTTTCGGGTGTGCCAGATAGTGCCGTGGCGGAGGTTAAAACCATTAATCGAAAAATTCAAGGGAAAAGGGCTTCGTCTGGCGAGAAGAGTACAAGTACTGCCGTTGAAGGAGAAACGCCTCAGCCTAAAACCATTTCTAGCTCGCAACAGAGTTATGAGTATATGGTAGAGCATTTTTATACTTTGATAGAATTGATTCGCTCGCATTCGGTGTATAATCCTAATGAAGATGCCTTGAAAGTAAGTACATTGCAAGCTTATTTAACGGATTTACAAAATGCCAACAGCAATGTGATGGTCGCTAACACGGCTTGGACGATTAGCCGTGCAGCTAGAAATAAGTGCTTATATTCTCCAGAAACTGGCTTGATTGATACGGCTTTGGACGTGAAAAATTATATCAAAGCGGTTTTCGGTACGAGTAGCATGGAGTATGGGATGGTGAAGGGACTTAATTTCAAGAATTTAAAGTAGAATATTTTATAAAAGAAGATAACTTCCCCTCTTTATCAATAGGGCTGGACTTAAGTCCAGCCCTATTGATAGGAAATCAAATTTAACCACTCTGCTTCTAAGAAATAGAAGAGTATTGGGGGGGAGATTTTAAAGAATATGACCACCTTCTCGGAGAATATAGGCAACCACTCGAAGAATATGACCACCCTCTCGGAGAATATAGGCAACCACTCGAAGAATATGACCACCCTCTCGGAGAATATAGGCAATCACTCAAAGAATATAACCACCATCTCGGAGAATATAAGCAATCACTCGAAGAATATGACCACCTTCTCGGAGAATATAGGCAACCTCTCGAAGAATATAACCACCATCTCGGAGAATATAGGCAATCACTCGAAGAATATGACCACCTTCTCGGAGAATATAGGCATCCGTAATCAGTTTTTAGTAGTCATTGAAAATGAAAGTATAGTGAAATATTCTTTAGTACGAAACCTCACCCCCGACCCCTCTCCTGCTGAGAGGGGAGATTTTGAAGCAAAAAAGCCCCCTCTCTGACGGAGAGGGGGTTGGGGGTGAGGTCTTTAGTAGTTTAATATTTTGTAGTAAATAAATCGACAGCCTGTCATTAATCACTACTACGCATACAAAATCCCCTTATCCACTTTCGCAGGCAAAGGACCTTTAGTTACTAATTTTAAGGCTGCTAAGTTGGCACCTGCATTGGCACAGGTTTCTGGCGAAGCACCTTCTGTATATGCCGTTAGAAATCCTGCCCAATAAGCATCCCCTGCTCCAGTAGCATCAATTACTTCAAGGGGTTTTACGCCCAAGGTGATTTGTTTTGCTCCCTTTTCGGTAGAAATGATAGAACCATCTCCGCCTTTGGTCAAGCAAATTAAGTCTGCACCCATCGCATGAAAATCTTGTAAGATTTGTGCTTCGGAAACTTTATGTCCATAAATTCTTTCGGCATCGTCTTCACTCAATTTTACCAAAGCGTCGTGTGAACAATACGCTGAAATGGTTTCCCAAGCCTGTTTTCTGTCGGGCCAAATCTGAATAGCGTAGTTAGCGTCTAAACTTACACGGCAATTCAAGGCATTAGCACGTTTGGCGGCATCAACGATGGTACTTTGGGCTGGGTCTTGGCTTAAAGCAAAACAAGTAGTATGAAAAATAGCGGATTCCGCCAATAAACTATCAGGAATATGCTGTGGTTGAAGCATACGGTCAGCGGTGCGATAAGCAATAAAATCGGGCGTGCCTTTGGTACGTGAAACCACTACAATACTGGTCGGTTGAAAATCATCTACGGCTACATGACTAACATCTATACCTGTTTTGGCTACTTCTCTTTTCAGATAAATACCAATATTATCATTGCCAATGCAAGAAACTAAGGCGGTATTCATGCCCAAACGAGCCATATTAGCAGCCATATTGGCGGGACTTCCTCCTTGAAAACGTTCAAAAGTGGAGGTTTCAAGAATACTTTCTTGTATTTCAGTTCCAATAAAGTCAGCCAAAAGTTCGCCAACCGAAAGTAGTGCGTATTTTTTCATGTTTATAAAAATGGATTGTTCTTGGGAAGTAAAACGTTTGAAAGCGATTAACAATCACGTATTTACAACACATTGTTTTTGCAAATTAATGATAATTCTGTAAAAAATTGTTAGCAATAGTTATAAAACCTTTGCGATGGTATTGAAGGAGAAAACTGATTTTCTTTCTACAGACTTTCTTTAAAAATATTTACATCCGCTATTTAAAATTACCTCACAAATAAATCAAGGTATTCCAGAAAACTTGCATCTTTGGTGATTCAAAATACTCAAAAAGAAAAACCTAAAAACGAAAGAACAATGTCTAACATTAAATTAATCATCGAAGAAAGACCAAGTAATATTGGGAATTTCATGGTGGGACGATTATTACCTTTTAGAGAGAAAAGAATGGTTGGTCCATTTTGTTTTATAGACCACATGGGGCCAGCAAAATTAAGTGACCATGAGAATTTAGACGTTGGTCCACACCCTCATATCGGGCTTTCTACGCTGACTTATCTTTTTGAAGGAAGTGTGATGCACAAAGACAGCCTAGGAACAGCCATAGAAATAAAACCCAATCAAGTAAACTGGATGACTGCTGGCAATGGCATCGTCCACTCAGAAAGAACACCCGAATATTTACGTCATTCTGATAAAAACTTGCATGGTTTACAGATTTGGGTTGCTTTGCCCAAAGAACTTGAAGAGATGTCACCAAGTTTTGCACACATTACAGAGGAAGAAATTCCTACTTGGGAAAACGATGGCGTTTCTTTTAAATTAATTGCTGGAGAAGCTTTTGGTAAAAAATCGGCAGTGCCAGTTTATAGTCCTTTATATTTTTTAGAGATAAAAACGACAAACGCTACGACAATCAATATTGGTGATGATTTGTTTGGAGAAAGTGCCTTGTATATTTTAGAAGGAAGTATTAGTAGCGAAGGACATAGCTATGAACCCAAGCATATTTTGATTGCTAATGATAGTAAATTATGCAGTTTTGACATGGCTGAAAATACTACTGTGTATATTTTTGGAGGCGAACCTTTTCCTGAAGAAAGATATATCTATTGGAATTTTGTTGCCTCAACCAAAGAATTAATTGAAGATGCCAAGACTAGATGGATTGAACAAAGCTTCCCTAAAGTTCCGGGCGAAACTACCTTCGTTCCTCTTCCACAAGCTCATCCTTTAAAAAATAAATAAATGGAAAAAGTACACGCACAAATCGGCAAAGAACTTTACAAAACTACTATTCAAACTGCTACGAATACGCTGATTACAGACGAACCTGTTGAAGTAGGTGGAAAAGATTTAGGGTTTAATCCTAAAGAACTTTTAGCGGCTGCACTAGCGGCTTGCACTTCGGCAACCTTACGCATGTATGCCGACAGAAAAGCTTGGGATTTAGCAGAAGTAAAAGTTGAAGTAACTTTTGATAGAGATGCTACAGCCAATAAATCCTTCTTCAATAGAAAAATAGAATTGATTGGCAATTTAGATGAAGAACAAAAAGCGAGGTTACTCACCATCGCTAATAGTTGTCCTGTTCATAAAATATTAACGAATCCGATAGAAGTTAGCACCGAATTAACTTCATAGTTCAAAAAAAAATGATAATTCTAACTAAAATAGCATGGTATTCTGTGCTATTTTTCTATTTTTATAACATCATCCAATCCATTACCTTTATTAATAATATCAACAAATGAAAAAACAAATCCTTACACTAGCAGGACTCTGTCTGCTAAGTACCGCTTCTTTTGCACAAAAAACCCTTGTTCACTGTGGTACACTTATCGACGGCATTCAAAATGAAGCACAAAGTCAAGTAACCATCGTTGTTGAAGGCAAAAAGATTATTGCTGTTCAAAAAGGCTTTACTGCTCCGACAGGAACAGATAAAGTTATCAATCTAAAAAACCAAACTGTAATGCCCGGACTCACCGATATGCACGTACATTTGGAAGAAGAAACTAGCAAAGGTGGGGCGATAAAACGCTATCAACAAAATGATGCCGATATTGCATTCGATGCTGCAAAGTATGCAAAAACTACTTTAATGGCAGGTTTTACTACGGTAAGAGATTTGGGAGGTTCAGGCGTAAATCTTGCCTTAAGAAATGCCATCAATAGAGGTACTACGATTGGACCAAGAGTTTATACTGTGGGCAGAATTATTGCCACAACAGGCGGACATGGCGACCCTTCAAATGCTTTAGCGGATAAATTATCGCTAGAGCCAAGATATTTAACAGGCGTTGTAAATGGTGTAGATGAATGTCGTCAAGCGGTTCGTCAACGTTATAAAGAAGGTTCAGATTGTATTAAAATTACAGCTACAGGTGGCGTATTAAGTTTGGCAAAAAGTGGTAAAGCTCCACAGTTTACCGAAGAAGAAATCAGAGCAATTGTTGAAACAGCTAAAGATTACGGTTTCCATGTGGCAGCTCATGCACACGGAACTGAAGGTATGAAAAGAGCCGTAAAAGCTGGAGTAACAACCATTGAACATGGTACTTACATGGACGACGAAGTTATTGAATTGATGAAAAAAAATGGCACTTATTATGTTCCAACCATTATTGCAGGTAAAACTGTTGGCGATTCTGCTAAAATCCCAGGTTACTTTCATCCATTAGTTGCACCGAAAGCTTTGGAAATTGGACCATTAATTCAGGCTACTTTTGCTAAAGCTTACAAAGCAGGAGTTAAAATTGCTTTTGGAACAGATTCTGGCGTTTCTATTCATGGTTATAATGCTTATGAGTTTCAATACATGGTTGAAGCAGGAATGCCAGCGATGGAAGCGATTAAGGCTGCGACGATGACTCCAGCCATCATTTTAGGTACTCAAAAAGAAACGGGTTCTATTGAAATAGGTAAAATTGCAGACATTATTGCGACTGATGGCAATCCATTACAAGATATAAAAGTAATGCGAAAAGTATCGTTTGTGATGAAAGATGGAGTTGTTTACAAAAGCCTTTAAGCATAAATAAGGATTGAATAATTCACTAAAATGCTTAATTTAGACGCCAATTAAACAATACTATTATTTCAATTAATGAACATGAAAAATCTATTTGTTATCATTACTTTGTTGTTCGCTTCTTTATCAGCTACTGCTCAGAAGCCTAACACCTTGACAGCCAAAGAAAAAAAACAAGGCTGGAAACTCCTTTTTGACGGTAAAACATTAAATGGTTGGAGAAATTTCAATAAAAAAGACCTTGGTCCAGCTTGGAAAATCTCTGATGATGCTATTATGCTAGACAACAGTCAAATGGACGGTTGGAATACTAAAGGTGGTGGAGAGTTAACTACTGATGGAATTTACGAAAACTTTATCTTAGCTTGCGACTGGAAAATTTCTGAAGGTGGTAACTCTGGAATTATCTTCAATGCACAAGAAGACGATGCTGTAAAACATCCATATTCTTGGTTTACTGGCCCAGAATTTCAAGTGTTAGATAACGATGGTCATGCAGATGGTAAAATCGACAAGCACAGAGCTGGTAATTTATACGATTTAATCAAATATGAACCAGAAAACGTAAAACCAGTTGGTGAATGGAATAAAGTAATGATTGAGCAAAAGAACGGTCATGTAAAATTATTCGTAAACGGCAGAATGGTCATTGAATACACAATTGGTAGCGAAGAGTATAAAAAATTAGTAGCTGCCAGTAAATTCAAAGGCATGGAAAACTGGGGTACTTTCACAAAAGGACATATCGTATTCCAAGATCATGGTAATAAAGTTTGGTTTAGAAACATCAAAATCAAAGAAATATAGGTCAAATTTCAGGGAGAAAAAAAGCAAAAAACTGTAAGTACATGAAAGCATGTCACTTACAGTTTTTTGCTTTATAACACTTTTATTTTCTGTATATTGCACCATTATTCATACAAAGACATCCACGTTTTCTAAATTATTATATAATGTTAAAATCAATGACAGGTTTTGGCAAATCGGTGATAGAAGCAAAATCTTTAACCGTTACTGCTGAAGTAAAAACGCTGAATTCTAAGTTTACAGATATTTATTGCAGAATCCCTAAAAGTCTGTCTTTCAGAGAAATAGAAGTAAGAAACTTACTTACTCAATCCTTAGAACGTGGTAAAATTGAATTCAACCTTTCAATCAATTACACTGATGTTGCCAGTTCGGGAACAAGTATCAACCGTCCATTGGTTGAAGCTTACATGAAAGATTTGCAAGAATCTTCTAGCATTTATGGAATAGCTGATAATACAGAATTGTTCAAAATCGCCCTTACTTTACCAAATGCTTATAATACTGAAACGGTTTCGGAAGAACAAGCTGAAGAAGAATGGAAAA
The DNA here is from genome assembly GCF_034931025.1 of Arcicella gelida. Classification (NCBI taxonomy): domain Bacteria; kingdom Pseudomonadati; phylum Bacteroidota; class Cytophagia; order Cytophagales; family Flectobacillaceae; genus Arcicella; species Arcicella gelida. The sequence goes on from NZ_JAYGIL010000019.1 coordinate 24,987, forward strand.
CCATTTTGTCATCGGTCAATCAAGCCATTGCAGAATGTACAAAATTTCGTTTACGTGAAGGAGAAATCGTAAAAAATAAATTTATCGAATACATTGATAAAATCGGCGAACTCCTGAAAGAAGTAGAAGAGCAAGACAAATTGCGAATTCCCGCCGTTCGTGAACGTCTAAGAAAATCAGTTACTGATTTATTGGAAGCAGATGATTTTGATAAAAATCGATTCGAACAAGAATTAATTTATTATATCGAGAAGTACGACATTTCTGAAGAAAAAGTACGTTTAGGAACGCATTTGGTTTATTTCAAAGAAGTATTGAAAGAAGGAAATGGCAAAAAACTAAATTTCCTTTGCCAAGAAATTGGTCGTGAAATCAATACGATTGGTTCAAAAGCAAACGATGTTGTAATTCAAAGAATGGTTATTAATATGAAAGATGAATTAGAGAAAATTAAAGAACAAACTTCGAATGTTTTATAAAGGTTGTTAACTGTGTATCCGTTAATTGTTATCAGCATTTAGGCAATAATACTAATAACAATTAACGGGTAACTGATAACCGTTTTATCGCATACTCACCAAAGTAACCCCTGCTCCTCCTCTATCGGCATGTTCGTCTTGTGTTCCAGCTACTTGTTTATAACCTCTGAGATGCTGACGAATGAGATTTCTCAAAATTCCATCACCTTTTCCGTGAACAATTCTGAGTTCGTCATAACCAACCATAATCGCATCATTCATAAATTTATCGACTTCCACCAAAGCTTCTTCGCCACGTTTTCCACGCAAATCAAGATTGAATGAAAAATTCATCATTTTATCATTCATATCAACGCCAACAATTTTAGTACTTGGTGAAATTTTCTGTTTGTATTCTTTACGAGAAATTTTTTCTAAACGATTAATTTTTACCGTCGTTTTCAAATCACCAATGGCAATTTCAGCATCTTTTCCTCTTAAACTTAATACTTCACCCAAAGCTTCTTGACCTTTGATTCTTACCAAAGAACCAACCGAAATTTCGCCTAAAATCACTTCAATTTCTTCCCGTTCTTCTTTTTCTTTCTCCTCTTTTGGCGTTGGCTTTTTAGCACTTGTATTTACTTTATCAAGTACTAAACTTTGCTGGAAATCCACTAAATCTTGTCGGATTTCTTTGGTTGCCAGTTTTTCTGCTCCTTGCTCACGAATTTCCTTAATCGTTGCTTCGATTTTCTGGTTCGTGTTTTTGATTAATTCTTTCGCTTGGATTTTGGCAGTATTTAAAATCGTTTTCTTTTCAGTTTCTAAATACGATTTCAGCGAGTTGTATTGCTCTAATAATTGGTCAAGTTTACGTTGTTTCTGAGCATTTTCAACGTTTTTATCAGCAAATACCTTCTTTTCAATTTCTAATTCTTTAATCAATTTCTCGAAACTCACTTGCTGATTACCAATTTTTTGCTTCGATTTATCAATAATCGCTTTGGGCAAACCAATTTTATAAGCAATTTCTATCGCAAAAGAACTTCCTGGTTTTCCGATTTCTAATTCGTACAAAGGTTCAAGGTGTTCGGCATCATAACGCATCGCTCCGTTGACCAATCCTTTTGTTTTATCGGCAAAGGTTTTGAGGTTTGTATAATGCGTATTGATTGCTCCATAAGCTCCCGAACGATTCAAATCTTCCAGAATGCTTTCGGCAATCGCTCCTCCCAAAGTTGGTTCTGTACCTGTTCCAAATTCATCAATCAGAAACAAGGTTTTTCTATCTGAATTAATCAAAAAGTACTTCATGTTCGTCAGGTGAGACGAATAAGTACTTAAATCATTTTCCAAACTTTGCTCATCGCCAATGTCAATAAATACACTTCTGAAAATTCCAATCGTAGAATACTCCGACATTGGCACTAACAAACCACATTGATACATATATTGCACCAAGCCCAAAGTTTTTAAAGTAACTGACTTCCCTCCTGCATTTGGTCCAGAAATCAATAAAATTCTTTGTTCTGAATCCAATTTTATCGTCAGTGGCTGTACTTTTTTCCCTTGTTTTTTGAAAGAAAGAAACAATAATGGATGAACCGCATTTTTCCAATCTACAATTTGGCTGTTCAAACTCAAAGGAGCTACTCCGTTGATTTCAATCGCCAAACGAGCTTTGGCTCTGATAAAATCTATGATGCCGAGAAAGGTATAAGCTTTTCGCAAAACGGGAACGTGAGGGCGTACTCTCGTCGTAAGCTCCATCAAAATCCTGATAATTTCTCGTCTTTCAGCTGATTCTAATTCACGGATTTCGTTATTGGCTTCCAGTACTTCCGTCGGTTCCATAAATACTGTTTTTCCAGTATCTGATTCATCGTGAACGAAACCTTTAATTTTACGTTTGTGTTCAGCGGCGATAGGAATTACCATTCTTCCGCTACGTAAAGTCAAAGAAAAATCATCTGAAATCCAGCCATTTGAACGTGCATTTTTCAGAATACTTTCTAATTTTTTACGTAAATCAATTTCCTGACTTTGAATTCTACGACGAATACTTTGTAATTCAGGACTGGCATTATCTTTCAGCTTGCCACGGTCGTCGATTACTTTATCTAAAGAATCCAAGATTTGACGAAGGTTCAAATCAGCAGAAAAAGCCGTTACGACTAATTCTCTCAATTGCGGATAGGCTTCTGGTTCTTTATTATCGAAAAAACGCAAACATTCTTGAATAGTTCTTAACGAAAGTTTGAGGTCGAAAAACTCTTCTTCTGTCAAAAAAGCCCCTTCGATTGCTGCTTTTGAAAGTTGAAGATTTACATCAAGATAATTCTGTGAAGGAAAAGCTTGAGGCTCAAAAGCCAAAATATCTTTCATTTCAGCTACTTGCCGAATCATTTTTTGGATTAAATCGTAATTATCAGCAAAACGAATTTTGTTGACAAAGGCTCTTCCCAGCGAACTCACACACAATTCGTTCAAGTGTTCTCTGATGCGGTCGAAGCCTAATTTTTGTTCTATATTTTGTGGGTATAACATGCTCTTTTAAAATAATTGCTTTTAATGAAACCATCAAACATTACACAAAGTTCTGAGGTTTAAATACTAAAGAAACCCCGTGAAGTAAAAATTACTTACGGGGTTTCTGAAATTTTGATTTCGATATTGTGCTATTCAGCAGGAAAAGTAAATGTTCCGTCTGGATTTGGAAGTAAATCTTCCACTTTTGTAATGGCACTTTTATTCAGTTTCCCGTATAAATGCGGAAAAGTTCCACCATGAGGAACGTCTTCAAAACGAGTTTCGGCTCTCAAAGCATCAATGTCAAGATGCAATAACAACAAGTGCGGTTTGCCCACAAAATAATTATTGAGCGTTCCTTGTACTTGCTCGAAAGTAGAAAGATGTATAAATTTTTCTACTAAAAACGTTTCTGATTCAAAATCATCTAAATCCGAAAACTTAGCCCACCATTCTGGGCTTACAATATGATAAAGTCTTGGTTTCATAGCCTAAATTTACTACATTGTTCTGAGCTAATTGGTAAAAAATAAAATTTATGTACGACATCATCATCGTTGGCGGCGGTTTAGCTGGACTCGTCAATAGTATTTTACTTTCAAAAGCAGGTAAAAAAGTTTTACTGATTGAAAGAAAAAGCTACCCTTTTCATCGTGTTTGTGGCGAATACATTTCCAACGAAACCCGACCATTCTTAGCATCGCTTGGAGTCGATTTTAGTTTGCTAAATTATAAAGAAATTTCACGGTTTCAATTTACTTCTCCTTCGGGAAAAGTTCTTGAAACCAATCTTGATTTAGGCGGTTTTGGTATTAGTCGCTATACTTTTGATGAAGTATTGTATCAATTAGCAATCAAAAATGGCGTTGATTTTTTATTAGAAAAGAGTGTTGAAAATGTTGAATTTCAAGATAATCATTTTACCCTAAGTACCAATACTGAAAATTTTGAAGCTAAATACGTAATTGGTTCTTATGGAAAAAGAACGAAATTGGATGCCACTTTAAAGAGAGATTTTTTCGGAAAAAGAAGTCCTTACATTGGCGTAAAGTATCATATCAAAACCGATTTTCCGAAAGATTTAATTTCCCTTCATAATTTCAAAGATGGTTATTGTGGCATTTCCGCCATCGAAGGCGACAAGTATTGTCTTTGTTATTTAACAACCCGTGAAAACCTCCGCCAACATGGGACAATTGCCGAAATGGAGAAAAATATTCTCTGGAAAAATCCTCATCTCAAAAAAATATTTACAGAATCTGAATTTCTTTACGACAAGCCAGAAGTAATTAATGAAATTTCATTCGCTCCTAAAACGACTATCGAAAATCATATTTTGATGGTTGGCGACGCTGCTGGTTTGATTACGCCTTTGTGTGGCAACGGCATGGCAATGGCGATTCATGGAGCAAAAATTTTATCAGAACATCTTTTACAATACTTTGATGACCGAAAGCAATTAGAAGAAAACTATCAAAAAGCTTGGCAAAAAACCTTTGCTCAAAGACTTTGGGTGGGAAGAACGGTTCAAAAACTATTTGGTAACGAAGTACTTTCTGAAATCGCTTTACTGAGTTTAAAAAACTTCAAACCTGCTTTGGGAATGATTATTAGGGCAACGCATGGGGAAGTGATTTGATTTTGGATGTTGGATTGTGGATGTCAGATTTCAGTCGTCGGCTATCAGACTTTGGATTTATTTTGTTGTGCTTCGCTGAGAGAATTTATTCTCCACAAATCAAAATGCTGAATTCTGATGACTGAAAGTCGAAATCCGACGACCGAAATCTGACATCCAAAATCACAAAGGCAGTACCGTCGTATTCTTCACCTCCGACATCACGAAGGAACTACTGATATGGGCAACACTTTGTAAAGCGGATAGCTTTTTCTGATAAAATTCGTTGTAAGCTTCCATATCTTTGGCGATGATTTTTACCAAATAATCATAGCTTCCAGAAACTACACTGCATTCTATTACTTCAGGAAATTGCTTGATGGCTTCCTCAAATTCTTCAAAATGATTTTTTTGCTGTTTATCCAAGGTAATGCTACAATAAACCACGAGTGGATTTCCAAGTTTTTTCTTGTTCAAAATCGTCACATACTTCTCAATGATTTCCTCTTGTTCCAACCTTTTGATGCGGTCGTGGGTGGGTGTCATCGATAAATTAATCTGCTTTGAGATTTCTTTTATCGTAAGTTGGGCATTCTCTTGTAACAATTGAAGAATCCGCAAATCTGTCGCATCTAAAGTCATAAAGAAAAATTTACTTTACAGAAAGGTAATATTTACTTAATACAGGATTTTTTTCGTGAAAAAACCTAAATCTAACTACTAATTCCTTATTTATTCAACAAATGTAAAACTATTTCCTGTATTCTTAACTTTGTACATACTTCATTTACAAACATCTCTGCAATTCTGTTATTGGGCATGATTGGTTTAGCCAATAACAGAAAAGCAGAAATTAACCCCACAATCCCATGATTATCGGTGTACCAAAAGAAATTAAGAACAATGAGAACCGTGTTGCATTAACTCCTGCGGGCGTTGCAGAATTCAAAAAGAACGGTCATACAGTTTATATTCAAACACAAGCAGGTTTAGGAAGCGGTTTTTCGGATGAAGAATATGTAAAAGCTGGCGCAAGTATTTTACCAACCATCGAAGAAGTATATGCCATTGCTGAAATGATTTGCAAAGTAAAAGAGCCGATTGCTTCTGAATATAATTTAATCAAAGAAAATCAGTTACTTTTTACTTACTTCCACTTTGCTTCTTCTGAGCCATTAACACATGCCATGATTGAACGCAAAGCGATTTGTTTGGCTTACGAAACTGTTGAAAAAACAGACCGCTCTTTGCCATTATTAGTACCAATGTCGGAAGTAGCGGGTAGAATGGCGATTCAAGAAGGAGCAAAATATTTAGAGAAACCTATGGGTGGAAGAGGTATTTTGTTAGGTGGTGTAGCAGGTGTAAAACCAGCCAACGTATTGGTTTTAGGTGGTGGAATCGTAGGAACGCAAGCGGCAAAAATGGCAGCAGGTCTAGGAGCAAACGTAACGATTATGGATATTAGCTTGCCACGGTTACGTTATTTGGAAGATGTAATGCCTGCCAATGTTGACACTGTAATGTCGAATGAATACAATGTTCGTGAAGCGATTAAAGTTTCTGATTTAATTATCGGGGCTGTATTAATTCCTGGAGCAAAAGCACCACATTTAATTACTCGTGAAATGTTAAAAGAAATGCGTCAAGGAACAGTTTTAGTTGACGTTGCCGTTGACCAAGGCGGTTGTATTGAAACTTGTCAGCCGACAACGCATGAAAATCCTACTTTTGTGATTGATGGTGTAGTACATTATTGTGTAGCTAATATGCCGGGTGCTGTGCCTTATACTTCTACTTTGGCTTTAACAAACGCTACTTTGCCTTATGCACTTCTGTTAGCAAATAAAGGTTGGAAAAAAGCTTGTGCTGATAACGAAGAGTTGAAAAAAGGCTTGAATGTTGTAGCTGGAAAAATTGTTTACAAAGGCGTTTCAGATGCTTGGGGCTTAGAGCTTTCAAGTCTTGAGAGTGTATTGTAGTTTTTAGCTATGAGCCTTAAACCATCAGCATACTTGCTTTCGGAATAAGATTGAAAAAAGTAAAAAAACCTTTAGTTTATGAAACTAAAGGTTTTTTTATGTTAATTGACTAAAAATCAATTACTGATTTCTTTATAAAAGAATCGTCGTTTTAGTGAAAATCCAGAACTCGTCATTCACAATTCGTAAGTTTAATACGTCACCGTCGTTAATTTACTTGAAACGGTGAACGTTCCTTTCTGAGTACCTCCGCTATAAGTTCCGCCAGTGTAATAACCTCCAGTATTTGTTCCATTTGCATACGAACCTCCTGTTAGTACTTTGTAAGTAGCATTTGTTACTAAACTTGGCGATGAAAATATAAAATAAGAAGCAGAACGACTTGATGTATAAGTCACCAAATTATTCCCAGAAGCATCTTGAACAGTAAACAAAGTACCAGCAGACTGTGCAGTATTTAATTTAACCAATACAGCATTTTGAGCAGAAGTAGTACTGGTTGCTTGAAGCATTCTACTATTAGCATTGGGTCCAGAAGCGATTAATAAGCCCCCTGAAATATTGAATGTTCCATTATAGTCTATCGCTACTTCTGGCTGAGATGGTGGTCCTTGCACCACAACTGTTCCTCCAGTCATTACAATACTTCCGTTACTATCTAGCGGGTCTCCACCAGTTGAACTTACTGTTACTAATCCACCAGTAAACGACATTAAACTTCCATCATTTGATTCTCCTCCACTTCCATTCGTTGTATTAATACAATCGTCTGATGAAACTACGTTTACCGTTCCGTTATTGACTGTTACTTTGGGAGCTTCAATGCCTTCTGTAGATTTTGTAATAGAAATATTTCCTTTATTAATTGTTATCGAAGCATCTGATTTTATGCCATCATCTGCTGCCGAAATCGTTATATTTCCATCGTTTATCACTAAAGCTCCATCACTTTTAATCCCTTTAGCTTCGCTATCTTGTGAACTATAAGTAAAAGCTGTTCCACTTGTGATAATATTGATAGTTCCACCATTGATAGTTGAAGTACCATCTACCGTAATACCTTTTCCTGCAATTCCTGTACTATTAATTGTTACTGTTCCTTGTTCCATTACAAAATTTGCATCACAATTAATACCTGCTGCCGAAGCAATATCTGCATCTGAAGTATCATAAAAAGCATTTCCAGAAGTTGTAATATTAGCGTTGGCATTCGTAATGGTTAAATTTCCCGTCGTTTTGAAACCTTTTGATGCTCTCCCAGATACTTTTAAAGTAATTGCTCCACTACTATTGACGGTTGTGTAACTTTCACTTTTAATGGCATTTCCTTTATCTCCTGTTGTTGTTACATTAATTGTTCCTCCAGTAATTGACACATAAGGAGTAATGGCTGTATCCGTCCCATCATAAGATGCCGTAATTCCATCGTCAACATTATTTACAGTAATATTACCTCCAGAAATAGCAACATATCCTTCTTCACAATCGATACCATCGCCCGCAGCAGTAATATTCAAAGTGCCACCACTCATTTTAAAATAATCATTGGCATGAATACCGTCTGATACCGTTTTGGTAATCGTAATTGTTCCATCTGTAATGGCGATATAATCGTCGCTACAAATTCCATGTTTGTAATTTGCCATCACAGTTAAAGCACCTGTTCCTGCAAAATTTAACTGTCCTTCACTAAAGAAAGCTCCTTTTTGATCTTCAGAACTGGTAGCATAAGTACTTCCATCAACCAAACGGTTATTAGTTCCAGTCAATAAATTCACAGAAACTTTCTTGCCAGATTGAATATTAATAGCTGGTCCGCTACTATTAACGATACTTGTACCGTTTAAAACAAGATTAAATTTATAATCACTGTAAATCTTAAAACTACCATTCGTAGTCGAACCCGACAAAACATAATTTACTTCGGTAGTTGTCGTCGTTGAAGTAACCACAACGTTTCCGTTGGTCACAACGACTTTTACACCCGAACTTTCTAAAGGATTGGTTACTGTAGCGGTAGTTCCTGAGTATTTTATTACTACGGCGTTGGCAAAAGTGGTGTCTTGGGTTTTTGTATCAAAGTCACCGTCCACAATCACTTCTTCACCAGTTTCAATTACTTCGTCTTCAGAAGCTGTTTTACAAGAAATTATTCCTGAAGTAAAAATAATGGTACTAATTAAAAAAAGAGCATAAAATAATTTTGATTTAGTCATGAGAAAGAAGGTTTTATATTGGTGTTTCAGTGAAAAGCTTTCAGAAAATCTATTCTTGGTTTTTCAAAATATCTGTACTTTAAAATGGTTAGGTTTGGTACATCAATCAATGAAAAAGCTGTGTCACTCAAAATCGTTTAAACATTATGACCGTCAAAAGAAAAAAAGCGTTGCAGGAAATATGAAATAATTTTTATTTAGATTAAATAACCAAAGGATATTTCTTTAAACATTTGGATTTATAATGTCATTAATTTCAGCAAATCTGAGTGATAAAATTACTCTTTCATAAAGTTTTTCTCCTTAGTTTATTGTCATTATTCATTGTTAAAAACTTTTAAATACTTTAGTTAAATTGTAGCAAGAAAATAAAAGATTTTTTTGTCTTTTATTTTTTCATTACTATATTTGCAGAAATATTTTTCTTATGTTTTCCAAAACTTGTGAGTACGCCATTAAAGCAAGCATTTATATTGCTTCTCAATCTCTTGAAAATAAAAGGGTGGGGATAAAAGAAATTGCTCATGAAATCTCTTCGCCAGAGGCTTTTACGGCTAAAATCTTACAAGTACTTTCAAAAAATCATTTGGTAGATTCAATCAAAGGACCCAACGGAGGTTTTGAAATTCAACCAGAAAAAATGCGTTCTACAAAGCTTTCAGCCATTGTGAAAGCTGTTGATGGCGATAATATTTTTATCAATTGTGGACTTGGACTTAAAAATTGCTCGGCTAAAAATCCTTGTCCGCTTCACAATCAATTCGCTAAAATCAGAAATGATATTACAAAATTGTTGGAAAGCACAAGCTTAGAAGAACTAGCTACTGGACTTACTTCTGGACTTACTTTTTTAACATCAGTACAAAATCAAGCTTAATATTTCATGAATTTTAAACCTTATTTCAAGTACTTTTCATTTTTAAATAAAAGACATAAAGGTCTTTTATTCTTTATCTAAACAATTTTAAATTAATTCAAACCATCATGGCAAGTCAAAAAACAATTGAAATCGTAAAATCAACAGCCCCAGTATTAGCTATTCATGGAGAAAGCATCACTAAGGTGTTTTATCAGCTTTTATTTCAAAATCATCCAGAATTAAAAAATGTATTCAACATGACGCATCAAACACATGGCACACAGTCGAAAGCTTTAGCCAATGCCGTTTATGCCTATGCTGCAAACATTGATAATTTAGCTGTTTTAAGTGCTGCTGTGGAGCAAATCACTCAAAAACATAGTAGTTTAAGCATTACGCCAGCGATGTATCAGCTTGTTGGAGCAAACTTACTAGCAGCCATTAAAGAAGTATTGCAAGATGCCGCAACACCAGAAATCATGGACGCTTGGGCAGAAGCTTATGGAGATTTAGCTTCACTTTTTATCAAAAAAGAAGAACAATTGTATCAAAATGCTGAAGCTAAAAAAGGAGGTTTCAGAGGACAAAAAGAATTTGCAATCACGAAAAAAGAAGCTGAAAGTAGCAATATTACATCATTTTACTTCAAACCTGCTGATGGTTCAGCAATACCTAGTTTCAAAGGAGGACAATATATAGCAGTAAGTGTTCAAATTCCAGATTTAGAACATTTACACACCAGAAATTATAGTTTGTCGGGTTGCCCTACGCAAAATACTTTAAGAATCTCGGTAAAAAGAGAAACTGGAAGTCCTGATGGAGTAGTCTCAAATTTTCTTCATGACCATTTAGTGGTTGGCGATACTGTAAAATTAGGTATTCCTGCGGGTGAATTTGTGTTGGCAAAAACTGAAAAGCCAATTGTATTGATTGCGGGCGGAGTAGGTATTACGCCATTAATGAGTATGTATATGGAGCTTTTCCATTTTGCAAACAATGAAGTACTGTTTGTTCAATGTGCTAAAAATTCGTCAGTGCATGCTTTCAAAGCAAAAAGCCAGAAATTGGCAAAACAAAAACCTTCTTTACAAACAATCAGCTTATACGACGAACCACTGAGTACAGATATTGCTGATGGAGTTCAAGAATTTTCAGGTTTACTCACGATTGATATTTTGAAAGAAAAATTATCCACTTTAGATGCAGAATATTACTTCTGTGGACCAGTTGGTTTTATGAAAAGTGTAAAACAAATGTTAGAAAGTGCTGAAATTCCAGCATCACAATTGCATTATGAATTCTTTGGACCGAGTGAAGCTTTAGCTTAAATAAAGTAAAAGTAGTTCTTTCTTTATTGAATTTGAGACTGACTAAATAAGATAGTCAGTCTCAAATAATTTACCAAAATTTGATTCCCGTCAAACGATTAAGTTCTAATTGAGCAATCGACATTTGGTACTGATATTGAAGTTGAGTAAGTTGTGATTCTCGCAAAGCAGTCTGTGACGCTTCAATTTCCACGTTGGTAATTACTCCATTTTTAAATCGAGCATTGGCTAATTTCAAAGCGTATTGAGCTTGAAAAACATTGCGTTCGGATAATTCTAATTTGTTTTTTGCAGTATTATAATCATTTTGAGCTGCTTCTAAATCACGCTTTAAATTCTGATTAGTTACTTCAGCAGAGTATTTCAACATTTCACGATTCAATCTTGCAATTTCAGTTTGATGAGCCGTTTTATTGCCTGAGTACACAGGAATCGTCAATTTCACTCCTACAGTACTTCCGAATTTAAAGTCATCAGAAATTGGAGGAATTTCTCCGTTAATTCTTGGTAAATAACCATTTCTTAAACCCAAAGAAGCATTTGCAGCGATATAAGGTGCTGAACCCATTTTAGCAATTTTCACTTCACGCTCAGCAATTAAATCTCTGTCTTTCAAGGTTTTTAAATCAAAATTACTGTTCTGAGCCTGATTAAAAGCTTCTTCAGTACTCAGTGCGGCTAATCCCAAATTGAAATCTGCATTGTTTGGAATTACTCCGTGGGCATCTTTTCCAATTAAAGAAGAAAGATAAATGTATTGACGTTCTAACTGACTTTGTAAATCTGTCAATCTGCTTTCCGCATTTTTATATCTTACTTGAATAGATACTTGGTCATAGTCTAAAGCATCACCTTGTTTTAATCGGTCACCGATAATTTTACCATTATCTTCTACCAATTTCAATTGCTCTTTTTGTACTTCAATCGCTTTTTGTGTGTAAATAATTCCGTAGTACAGATTGGCTACTTGGTAAGCATAAATGTTTTTTAAGCCTTCAACACCAGTTTTAGAAAGCTCAGTTTCTAATTTAGATTTTTCGATATTGATATTTTGCTTACCCCAATCGTACAATACATAGTTTGCACCAATGTTGGCATTGTAATTCATATTGGGTTGAAACTGCAAATTAGTCGTGCCAAAATTAGCTTTTGCAACTGGGTCGATTCGGGTTACTCCTATTTCAGATTGAATCTGAGGTTTCAAAGCCGATTCTTGTACTTTGGTGCGATAATCTCCAATGGAAACCATCTGTTGTTGTTCCTTAATTTTTGGAGCATACTCAATGGCTGAACGCACCAATTGCTTGAGCGTCTCATCGGTTTTTTCTTGTGCTGATACTTCTTGTCCAACCAATATTTCGGCAAAAAGTAAAAACGAAGCGATATAATTATTATTGATTTTCATTGTTTGAAAATTTAATCAAGTTCATATTAGAAAATTTGAGAAAAATACTCCTCACTCTTCACTCCCAACTCATCACTTTTATTAATGGCTTTCCGCAGCAGCTTTTGCCATAGCAGCAGCTTCTTCTGGCGACAACTTCTTGGTTCTTAGTAAAAACACAAAAGGAAGTAAACAAATAAAGAAGATGGAAATCAGTCTAAAAGTATCCAAATAAGCCAAATAATACGCCTGACGAGCCACCGCTGCTTCCAATTGCTTATATGCCATTGTGACAGCATTGAAAGTATCGCCTGTCGAAGCTATCATATTTTTGGTGGCATTGGCTACTCTTTCATTGAAAAGTGGGTTATCGGTAGTCATATTCGCCATTAAATCTGAGCGATGTTGTGCCGCACGATTGGTTGCGAAATTGTTCGCCAAAGCAATACCAAAAGCACCGCCTAATTGACGAATCATATTCGAAAGTGCAATTCCCGCTGGATATTCTTTAGGTTTTAACCCTGCTACAGCTTGATTGATGAGGGGCAATTGTAACAATGAAATACCAATAGTTCTACAAATTTGCATCGGGAAAAAATCCCATTTGCCCATATCTGGCGTAGCCGTTCCACTGTAAAAACCGAAGAAGACAAAAAAGCAAATTCCCGCAATCATAAAAGGAATTGGCGAAGCCCCTGCTCCCATTCTTTTACCAATAATCGGGAAAAGAATTACGGCTGCCATCGTCGGAGCTACCAAAGAAAGTCCTGCTTCTAAAGGAGTAAAACCATTTACTCTTTGCACCAAAACTGGATACACAAAAGCAGAAGTAAACAAACCTAAGCCTGAAACCAAATTGAACATTGTAGAAAATGCGAAAATTCGATATTTAAAAATACCTAAATTCACTACTGGATGTTCGGTGTGGAGTTCATGCCAAACAAAACCAATGATACCAACAGCTGCCATCAAACTAACGGTAACAATCATTCTTGATTCAAACCAGTCTTCAGATTCTCCTTTTTCTAACACAAATTGTAATGCACCAATACCTATAATGAGCAGTAAAATTCCGATATAATCAATTTTAATTTCCTGTTTACGCTCGCCTTCTCCTTCTTTTCTATCGATATAAATCAAGGTTAAAATTGTGGCAATGATACAAATAGGGATATTTACATAAAAAATTTGTGACCAATTATACGTTTCAAGAATATAACCGCCTAAAGCTGGCCCTAACGTTGGCCCTAATACGATACCCATCCCAAAAAGTCCAGAAGCAATTCCTCTATCTTTTGGGTCGAAGGCATCAAATAAAATGGCTTGCGAAGTAGAAAGTAAAGCTCCACCTCCAATTCCTTGAATAAAACGCCAGAAAACTAATTCCCATAAACCATCTGAAGCTCCACAGAAATAAGACGCTACTCCAAAAAGTACCATTGAAGTAAGGTAATAGGTTTTTCTACCGAAATACTCTCCTAAAAATCCCGTCATGGGAATGATGATTACGTTGGCAATGGCATAAGAAGTAATCACCCAAGCAACATCTTCAATCGTTGAGCCTAAAGAACCCGCCATTTGATTGAGTGCCACATTTACAATAGTGGTATCCAGCAATTCCATGATTGCTGCCGTAACCGTTGTGATAACGATTATATATTTTGCAAACCCTGTTTTAGCAGCCATGTCTCTTTTTTAAGTTGTTAGTTAGTGAATTGTGAATGAGTGATTATTTTCATTGAATTAGTAAATTAAAATCACTAATTCACAACTCACTCAATCACTCACTATTTAATCTCTACACTTACCTCTAATGAAAGACCGGCTCTTAGAATATCCTTATTCTTTTCTAAATCATGGATTTCAATTTTCACAGGGACACGTTGCGTTACTTTAACAAAGTTTCCAGAAGCATTATCAGGAGGTAATAAAGATGTTTTTGCTCCTGTTGATTCTGAAATTGAAATGATTTTTCCCTTTAAAATTCTGTTTGGATAAGCATCTAATTTTAATTCTACTTCTCCACCAATTTTTAAACGACTTACTTGTGTTTCTTTAAAATTAGCAACTACCCAAAAAGTAGTATCTTGCACGATAGTCATCAATGGTTGACCTGCTTGAATAAATTGACCAGCTTCTACACTTTTCTTTCCGATTCTTCCAGAAGTTGGAGCATACACTTTTGAATAAGTAAGTTTCAATTTTTGCTGTTCAATTTTCACTCTTTTTATTGCCAAAGTAGCTTCTGATTTATGCAAAGCTGCTTGTAAAATCGGCATTCTTGATTTTGTTGCTGAAATATCTGCCAAACCTGCATCGTACTGTGCCGACAATACTTCATAAGCTGATTTACTGTCGTCTCCTTGTTTACGAGTAATGGCATTTTCCGAAACCAAAGCGGCATCTCGGTCTGCATCTTTTCTAGCTTTTTCTTTGCGTAAATAATTAGCTTTCAGATTCGCTTCGCTTGATTTAATCGTCATCGACAAATTTGAAATATTTGCTTTTGCATTTTCAACATCTGTCTGTGCTTGTAACAAATCGGCTTCCATTTCGTCTAAAGCTAACTTTGCTTCGTCTGAATCAATCTCTAAGATTAACTCGTCTTTTTTAACTACATCATAATCTTTTACTGAAACAGATTTTACATACCCAGCCATTCTTGGTAAAACAGGAACAAAATATGTTTCTACTTGTGCATTGTCTGTATCCTCATGCACTTGTGCATATTGGTACTTGCTATAACCTAAATATAAACCTACTGCTAAAACACAAAATAGTATTATTCGAGGAAGATAAGCTTTAATTGGATTTTGATTTTTCATCCTTTTAATAATTTTTAAGATAACAATGATTGATTATTCGTTGAATAAAATGATTTTCCTTGAGTAAAAAGTCTGTGAGAATCAGACAATAAAATCTTTTGATGCCACAAAGGTAAACTAAGTTTACTAAATTAGTCAAGTATATTGACAATTATTTTTTTTATGTTATCTTTGTATAAAATTTAGTAGATTTAATTTTCTTAAATCCATACAAACAGTAATAAAGACATATAAAAACCAACAACACATTAAAAAACGTGTTGCTTAGAAAGCCATGAATGAGGATAAATTATCAGAACTCTATCTTTTTAAACAAGATAAAGATCGCCATATCGGTCGTTTGATTGCGAAGTCCCATCGCTTAGTAAGAGAAATTGCGAGTGAATTTTTACGTGCAAAAGGTTATACTAATTTCAGAGTTGGACACATGGTTGCTTTAATTCATATTGATTTAGAAGGTTCTAATATCAATAATCTGGCTTCATTGGCAGGTGTTACCAAGCAAGCAATGAGTAAATTAGTGAAAGAATTACAAGACGAAGGCTTTGTGAGTATTGAAAAACATCCAAATGATGCCCGTACACTTATTGTTAAACTAAGCGATAAAGGTATTAGTACGATGCTACATTGGAAAGAATGTACCGCTAATATTGAATCTAAATTTGCGGAAGTAATTGGTCTTGAAAAAGTAGAGCAGCTAAAGAATATTTTATCAGACGTTGTTAGTAATTATGATAGCAACAATTCGCTTTTCATGTCGGATAAAAGTCTATTGAATCAGAATTTAGCAGATTCAAATCCTTCTACTTATTGATATTATAAGGTAAAAAAGTATCAATATTAGTTCCGTAACGGTACAAATCACGAATAATAGTTGAACTAATGGGTGCTAAATGTGGAGAAGTAATTAGAAAAACAGTTTCTAAGCCATCCACTAAAAAACGATTTACTTGTGCAATAGAGTTTTCATATTCAAAGTCTGTTGTGTTTCTGAGTCCTCTTACTAAAAAATTAGCACCCATTTCTTTTGCAATATTTGCCGTTAAATTATTATAAGCAACAACTTTTACAGGCTTTCCTTCAAATGTTTCCTCAATCCAAGTAATCATTTTTTCGATTGGGAAATAGCGTGCTTTGCTACTATTATGTCCAATTCCGATGATAATTTCATCAAACAACGACAATGCTCTTACAACAATATCTTCATGTCCTTTCGTGAAAGGGTCAAATGAACCAGGGAAGAATGCGATTTTTTTCTGCACGATCTTGTTTGTTTATATTTTCTAATTGTGATTGCTGAATGGCAAAGCTTAAAATTCAACGCTAAAAATTCCAATATAACGATGTTCCTCTATTTGGTTTTCTAATAGATTTTCATGGATTATATCTCCAATTTTCACTTTAGGTAAGTACTGATTTAACAATAAATAATCAACCGATTCAGCATCAACATTTCCATACAATCTAATAAATATTTCGTCTGGTTCAATTTCTAGTTCACTCATTACAAAAAGTACGTAGTAAACTAAATCTTCTGAAGTTTTATAATGAAAACGATTACAAAACTTTAAAGTACCATTAATCGAAATCACCATCGTAAAACTATCTTTTCCAAAATGCAGAAAAGCTGTTTGTGCTTTACTAGAACGCACTGCAAAATCAATCAACTGACTAGCAAAATGTTGATATTCTACATTCAAAAGTGGATAAACCTCTTCAAACCAATTGAACAATTGACGATCGTTACTGTAAATATTGATGATGCCTAAATCAGCATGTGTTTTTACTCTTACTTCTTCCTCCGTTTCAATTACTTTTCCTTTTGCCAATTGTAAATACTTATTCGTGTATTCTTTTCTAAATAGCGACAAAGGCAACAATGTAAACGAATGATTATCAATTGAAATATAAACGTTTTTCCATTTCAAAGATTTCAAATAATCATGTTCGGCAAAAATGATTTCTAAATTGGCAACTATCGAATGGCAATGCGGTTCAACGGGCAATTGATAACTCTCTAAAGCAAGCAGTGAATTATCAAGCGAATCTTTTACCCAATAATGAAAATACGTCTCCGACAACGCTATACTCAATTGATAATGAGTGATTTTCTTAGCATCAAAATATGGAGAAATGAATTTCACTTTCGTTAAAATATGTAAAGTATTTGTTTTCAAAAGGAATTAATTAAAATAATGTTTACAAAAATACGATTCTATCTCCATTAATTAAAGATTATCCTCAGAAGCCATTCATTTTAATGTTGACAAGTTTTAATAAGTATTTTTTTATAAATTTCTACTTCTCAATTTAGTAGTTATCCACAAGTATTTCATTCAACAATACTTCAATCCAATTTAAAATGAATCGTATCATTCTTTTCCTCCTTTGTCTTTGTTCATTTAGCAAAGTATTTGCACAAGTCAATATTATTCCATTGCCAAAACATCTTAGTGTAAAGCAAGGTTTCTTTCATATCAACAAAGAAACAAAAATTATCGACCTTACTAACAATGCTGAAACAAAAAGTGCTTTAAAGCCACTCACTGAGAAATTACAAAAATCAGCAGGTATCAATCTAAGCTTTCAATCAAAAATCACTAAAGTAAATTGTATTGTGGTTGAATTGGATAAAAGTCTTCAAAATCCAGAAGCTTATCTTTTAACGATTTCTCCTTCAAAAGTTAGCATCAAAGCTGCCACTCCTTCTGGTGTATTTTATGCTGTACAAAGTATTTTACAATTATTACCTGCTGAAATTGAAAAGAGTATTTTTACTTCAAAAATAGATTGTAAACTTCCAGCTTTGACGATTGAAGACGCTCCAAGATTTCCGTACAGAGGTATCATGTTAGATGTTTCTCGTCATTTTATGCCAGTAGATTTTATTAAAAAGTACTTGGATGAATTGGCAGCATTAAAGCTCAATCGTTTTCATTGGCATCTTACCGACGGGCAAGCTTTTCGTTTTGAAAGTAAAAAATATCCTTTACTTCACACAGCAAAATCACCTCAATGGCCAACCAACGAAGGCTTTTATTCACAAGCAGAAATGCGAGACATCGTAAAATATGCCGCCGAAAGATTCATCACGATTATTCCAGAAATTGATGTTCCTGCTCATTCAAACGCCGCTTTGGTAGCTTATCCGCAATTTGCTTGTTTGGATAGCACTGGTAAACAGCTTTTGTTTCAAGGAGAATTTTGTCCGAAAGATGAGTCTATTGCTTTTGTCAATGATATTTTAGACGAAGTAATGGATATTTTTCCAAGTAAATACATTCATATTGGCGGTGATGAAGCTTCAAAAACGGCTTGGCATAAATGTCCAAATTGTCAGAAGAGAATCAAAGAAAAAGGCTTGAAAAGTATTGATGAACTACAAAGTGATTTTATTAAAAGTATCGAGCAACACGTTAATCAAAAAGGCAGACAAATTATTGGTTGGGATGAAATTTTGGATGGTGGTTTAGCACCCAACGCAACCGTAATGGCTTGGAGAAGTATAGAAAGTGGCGGAACGGCTGCTAAATTGAAACATCAAGCCATCATCTCTCCTACTTCACATTGTTACTTAGATTATTATCAATCCGAAGACCCAAATGAACCTTTAGCGTTTAGTGGATTTATTAATTTGCCAAAAATTTATAGTTTTGAACCTATTCCAGAAGGGTTAACAAAAGAAGAAGAAAAATACATTTTAGGCGGACAAGCAA
Organism: Arcicella gelida; assembly: GCF_034931025.1. NCBI lineage: Bacteria > Pseudomonadati > Bacteroidota > Cytophagia > Cytophagales > Flectobacillaceae > Arcicella > Arcicella gelida. Next base: position 43,905 of record NZ_JAYGIL010000019.1, read on the forward strand.
ATCTTTGGACAGAACAAGTACCTGTAGGTTCGCATGTGGAATACATGACTTTTCCAAGAGCAGTTGCTTTAGCAGAAGTAGATTGGTCAACCAAAGAATCCAGAAATTATAATGATTTCCTGAACCGTCTAAGCCCTTACTTGAATAGAATGGATTATCGTCAAGTAAATTACGCCAAACATTTTTATGAAATCAAAACGAGTATGTCAACCACGGCAGACAATGTTATTCAATTGGCTTTCAATTGTGATAATGGCAACACTCCTATTTATTATACTTTAGATGGAACGAGTCCGACCTTAGCATCTGCTCAATATAAAAGCCCAATCGACATTCGTGAAAGTAGTACAGTAAAAGCTGCTACAGTAATGAAAGGTAAATTAGTGGATGAAATCACAAGAAGAATTACTTATAACAAAGCCACAGGAAAAGTAATTAATTTAGATACTCCTGCCGACCAACGATATAATCGTGGTGGTGCAAAAGCTTTAACCAACGGTATGTTTGGCGGAGAAAGCAGATTTGGCGATGAAGAATGGTTGGGTTGGAATGGTTTAGATTTTGGAGGTACTTTAGATTTCGGCAAAGACGTTTCCATTCAAAAAGCAACATTCCGTTTTTTCCATAAACCATCTAGTTGGATTTGGATTCCATCAGAAGTAGAAATTTCAGGTTCAAATGATGGTATTAACTTCACGAAGATTACTTCTCAAAAATTAACCGTCCCTCAACAAGAAGGTGTTGTAACATTACCTGTAACCTTCAATCAACAATCAGTAAGATTTATCAAAATCATTGCACATTCTTTTGGTACAATTCCAGCTAATACAACTGGTGCAGGCGACAAACCTTGGTTGTTTGTAGATGAGATTGTGGTGGAGTAAGATAAAATAGAAAACTGGTACTGGCGAATTTAAAGCCAGTACTGTTTTTGAAAAGCCTCATTATCAATTCTATAAAACATTTCACAATTGAAGCAATTGGATTAATTTTGTCTAGTAAAATATTAATGATTGTAAAAACAAAAGTGAAATATCTTTAGGACATAAACAATGAAAAAAAACTTATTATCTCTCTTTTCTGGTTGTGGTGGAATGGATATAGGCTTTGAGGGAGGGTTTAAAATTCCAAAAGCAACAATAAATACAGCTATTCATAAAGACTGGATTCAAAAAGAGGACACCCATTACTATTATTTAAAAGAAACATTTTTTGAAACAAAATTTGCCAATGATATAAGTGAACAAGCCAAAATAGCATGGAATGATTATTTTTCTAAAAAACGAGGACATGACATTGCTGATACCTTTAAGGTTGCTAGTATTGTAGATATTGTAAAAGAATATAGAAGTGGAAATAAAAAAGTATTTCCAGAAAAAGTAGATATTGTTACAGGTGGTTTTCCTTGTCAAGACTTTAGTGTTTCTGGTAAAAGAAAAGGATTTGATTCTCATAAAGACCATAATGGTCACATTGCAAGCAAAGACATTCCAACCGAAGAAACAAGAGGAAAACTTTATATGTGGATGAAAGAGGTTATTGAGATTACTCTGCCCAACATTTTTATTGCTGAGAATGTAAAAGGTTTAGCAAATTTAGGAGAAGTTAAAGAAATTATTCAATCTGATTTTTCGAACATTAATGGAGATGGTTATTTAGTCTTATCTCCTAAAATTTTGCACGCTGGACAATACGGAGTGCCACAATCACGAGAAAGAATTATTTTTATTGGCTTCAAAAAATCTGCCCTAACTAAAAAAGCTTTAGAAGAATTATCAAAAAAAGACATTTCAGAAAAATACAGCCCATACCCAATAGCGACACACAGATTAAATGGAGAAATTCACTATTCATCTGTTGAACATTTAATGACAACATTTACAAAAAGTAAAGAAGTGTTATTAGATTTAAAAGAACCAGAAGAAACTTCTGATTTATCACAAAGCTACTATTCAAAAGCAAAATTTATGGGTATTCATTGTCAAGGACAAAAAGAAATTGAATTAGATAAACTTGCACCAACAATTCGGTCAGAACATCACGGCAATATTGAGTACAGAAGGCTTAATATTGAAAATGGAGGAAATAAAATTAAAGAATTAGAAAAAGGATATAAAGAAAGAAGACTTACTTTGAGAGAATGTGCAAGAATTCAGACATTTCCAGATGATTTTAATTTTGTTATTCCATTAAATGATAAAAAAACAAAGTTTGCTTTAAGTCCTTCAATTGGATACAAATTAGTAGGAAATGCAGTTCCTCCACTTTTAGCATATCATATCGCAAAAAAAATAGAATCTAACTGGGATTTCTATTTTAATTCTGAAAATATAAACCAAATACAATAATGTTTTTTACTCCTAAAGAAAGTTTACTGAATTCTTTTTTAATGGTCTATTTCTACACCATTGAAAACATATTGAATCATTCCCCTAATAGACTTAGCGATTTAAAATTTCAGTCGGAAGAAGCTAATACTGACGAACATCTGAAAATATACTTTCAAGATTTTTTGTCAACTCATAGTGACATTTTAGCAAGTAAATTAAAACATTTAATCATAAAAATTGATTCAGAAGAGCATTTTATTGATATAGATAGTTTAAAGCAATACAAAATAACAGATGTTTTATTACCAGAACAACTGACATTTGAACAAAAAAAGCAAATTAATGAATCTAAAAAATCAGTTTATACAAACCCAGATTTATACTTAAAGATTACTGATGGTGTTAATATTTATTTTGAATCTGTAGAATTAAAATCAACGAAGGGCGATATAATACCTGGTTCAAGTATTCAACAAGTTTCACCTTATGAATGGGTTATTTTTATTAAAAGAGATAAAGAAAAAGTAACTGTAGCAACTGGCTTTTATATCAATGCTATAAATGAACAATTACCTTTCCCTGATAGAAGTCCAAGACCTCAGGTTGGATTTAAAACTCTATTAGCTTGGAATAAAGAATATAGGAAAGTTGAAAATGATACTTTGACAATTGAAAGTATTACAGACATCAACAAAGATAAAATCAAATTTCTTACTGACTGGCAAGACAATCTAGCATCAGAATGGTTAGATGTTATTTTATCAGTAAATAAAAAGAAAAATGAAAAGTGGTTTAATAACACTATTCGAATATTGGCTCTAAAACTTTTAGAACACAATGATAGAATGACTGAAAATGAAAAAGAAATCCTTAGATATAATTTATCTAAACTAATTGAATAATACTTTAGCCTCTGCCAAACCTCTTTTTTAGATTTTGAAAAAGGCTAACTATTTAAAAATGATACTCATCTCAGAAAGTAAACCAACAGATTTGCCAGCTTTAAGAACATTATTCCTTCAAGAAAGAATAAATACTTTTACTTGGCTAAATACTTCTTTATTTTCCATTGCCGATTTCGACATAGAAACAGCAGGAGAATACATACTTGTAGCTAAGGAAGACAACAAAATCGTTGGATTTATTACTGTTTGGGCAGAAGACAACTTTATTCATCATTTATTTATTGACGAAAAACATCAAAATCAAGGAGTTGGAACAGTATTAATAAAAGCTGTCATTGATAAATTTGGGTTACCTATCAAATTGAAATGTTTGTCTAACAATACTAAAGCCGTAGAGTTCTACCAAAGAAAAGGTTTTGAAGAAAAAGGAAAAGGAGCAACTGACAATGGCACTTTTATTCTTTTTGAACTAAATAAAAGTGTATAATATTATTCGTTACACAGTGTCAATATGATTAAAACTTATCAAGTAAGAAAGTATTATTCTAGTAAATCTCATCCCAAGAAAAATATTATGATTGAATTTCTTTTAAAATACTTTAGAAAACGCTTTTCTGATATTCTTTATTTTAAAGATTAAAATTTTCACTTAAGTATCATTAAATCAACATAATCAATTAAGATTTACTCACGCCTTCAAGTTCTTTTTGAATTTTTCTCTTTAAATAAAAAATCCACTCAGTTTTTGAGTGGATTTTTTATCTGTTTTTAAAACAACCTTACTTCTTCTTATCAACATTAGTAAGTTTTATCTGAGGAGTAACTGGATTCAATAAGATAAAATCCGTCAAAATTCTCTCACTTTCTTTTAGATAAGTATCTTTGCTTCTTCTTTCTTTCAAAATTTTCAATTTAGCCTGAGCAATACTTGTTGAATCTGTTGGTACTTTTTCAGGTTCTTTTTCTGTAGCACTTGTCAACTCATCTCCCAAATCTGCTAAATTTTTCTTCTTTTGATCTTCTATTTCTTTACGACGTTTGTCTTCTTGTAAAGAGATAGTTTTCTTTTCCTTTGCCTTTTTATAATAATTAATATCAGCTACCAATTTTTTCAAATCAGCATCCGTTTTTAATCTATCTTGATACAAAGCTTTCAATTTTACAACCGCTTGTTCATTCACATCTGTCGTTGGCGAATATTTGGTTGAGGCAATCATATCCCAAGGCAAAGCACTTGGCTGAGAACTTTCTCCAAATTCTGAAGCACTAAAAGACGAAGGAAATTCAATATCAGGCGTTACACCTTTGTGTTGAGTACTGCTACCTGTAACACGATAGAATTTTTCCATCGTAATTTTCAATTGCCCTACTCCTTCTGGTTCTCCTTTCAAGAAACGGTCTAAATCAACTAAACTTTGAACTGTTCCTTTTCCATAAGTTTGTTCACCAATTACTAAACCACGTTTGTAATCTTGGATAGCACCTGCGAAAATCTCTGAAGCAGAAGCAGAAAAACGGTTAACCAATACAGTAACTGGACCATCATAAGTAATAGATGGGTCTCTATCGTTTTCAACACTAATTTCACCGTCTGATTGGCGACGTTGCACAACTGGCCCTTGCGAAATAAACAAACCTGTTAAACTAACCGCTTCGTTCAAGAAACCACCGCCGTTATTTCTAAGGTCAACAATTACTCCGTCCACTTTTTCAGCTTTCAATTCGTTCAAGTATTTTTTCACGTCAGCTGTAGTGCTTTTATAACCTTGCTCGCCATTTCTTGCACCTTCGGCATCACGATAAAAAAGTGGAATGGTAATCAATCCTAATTTGAATTCTCTGCCATCACGGTTAAAATTCAATACTTCTTTTTTAGCCGTTCCGTCTTCAAGTTTAATTTTCTCACGAACCAAACGTACTTCTTTTGGGACTGAACCAATCGGTGCATCACTTGAAAGGATTTTCAAACGAACTACTGTATTTTTAGGGCCTTTGATGAGCTTCACAGCATCATCAGTAAACCAACCTACAATATCTTGATATGGTTTATCATCGCCCTGTGCTACGGCAACAATTCTATCTTTCGGATTCAATAATTTACTTCTGAAAGCTGGTCCACCAACGATACAATCTACAATCATTACATAATCGCCTTCGTTTCTAAGCGTAGCACCAATTCCTTCGAAAGATTGTGCCATTTCTTGATTGAAACTAGAAGCAGTTTTAGGAATAAAGTAAGTAGTATGTGGGTCAACACTTTCGGTGAAGGAATTCATAAACTGTTGAAATACGTCCTCACTCTTCGTTTTATCAAAGTACTTTTCAGTACGCTTGTAACGCTCTCTTAAATCTTTTATGGCAGAAGTATCTGCTTTACCGCTTATTTTCCAATCGAGTAAAGTACTTTTTACAGCTTTTCTCCAGATATTATCTAATTCTTCTTTAGATTTTGCCCACGAAGCTTTTTCACGATCAGGTGTATAAGTTTCGTCCATTTTAAAATCTACAGGCTTAGATAACACAGAAGCGACAAAAGCAAAACGCTCTTTAGCTCTGTTTCTAAATACATTATAGATTTGGTAAGCAGCAGTCAATTCTCCATTTCTTAATTGGTCATCCAATTGAAAACGAAATTTCTCAAAGTCTGCAATGTCTGCAGCAGTGAAATTCATTTTATTGAAATCTAATTCTTTGATATAATTATCGAAGATTTTAGAAGAAAGTGAGTCATTCAAAGGCACACGACGATAATGATAATTACTTAGGATTTCAGTCACTAAGTTCTCGACTTTCTTTTGAGTAGCAGTCGGTTGTAAATCATCAGCCGCAAATTTATAATCTGCTCCAGAAAGAACACTATTATTGTGCGAGAAGGACTGTAAACCAAAAAACGCAAGCAGCGAAATTGGCACAAGAGCAAGAAAGTATTTCATCATCTTATTTTTCATTAGTCTATTTTTCAATACCCAACAATTCTACTTCAAATACTAAAGTAGAATATGGTTTGATTGTTGGGCCACTTCCACGAGTACCATATGCTAATTCATAAGGAACAAACAATTTCCATTTAGAACCTACAGGCATTAATTGAAGTGCTTCTACCCAGCCTTGAATTACACCTGTAACTGGAAATGAAATTGGTTCTCCTCTATCTACTGAACTATCAAACACGGTTCCATCAATCAATGTTCCGTGATAATGAGTTTTTACTTTATCACTCGCTGTTGGGATTGGACCATCACCTTTTTTCAAAATCTGATACTGTAAACCGCTCGCCAAAGTAACAACGCCTTCTTTCTTTTTGTTTTCTGCCAAGAACTTCTCGCCTGCCAATCTGTTTGGTTCAAATTGTTTAGATTGTTCTTTTTGCATATACTTTTGAAGTAACTGATTCGCCTGCATATCTGTAATTGGCGTGGTAGCTCCTTTCATTACTTCGTTGAAACCCTTTTGCAAAAGTTCTGCATTGATTTCAATGTTTTGCATCTTAAAATTCTGTGCCACCAAAATTCCTAGTCCATAACTAGCTGAATCTTTTAAGGATGCCAAAGCAATTGATTGTGTTGAGGTGTTAGCTGGTTTAACGGCTGTTGTTTTTGGTTTTACAGCTACTTTTTTAGCAGTTGGTTTAGTTTGTGCATTTACAAAAAATGGAGTCAAAACTACGCTTGAGCAAAGTAAGATATTCTTTAATTTCATCTGTTTTAGGAACGAATCAATCTTAAAATTTTAAAATACCCCTGAACGATTCGCCCTTAATTCAGTAGATATTTTGTTTGAATTAGAAATTATATAAATAAACTTATTTTTATATTTCTTAAAGTTAATAACGAAAATTGATGCAACAAAATTATTTCACTTTGGGAAATAGAAATCAAAGAAAAGCATCCAATCTTCCATTGTCCTTTACTTTAAAGCCTTTTTCTGTCATTTTAATACTGGCACATTCAACCGTTGGGTCATGATCGAAAAATAAAATCCAGTCATTTTCAACAGCTTGATTCAACAAAACACTTTTTTCTTCCATCGTTTGCAGTGGTCGAACATCGTAGCCCATCACATAAGGAATAGGAATATGTGATTGTGAAGGAACAGTATCTGCAATGAAAAGTATTTTTTTATTTTGATAAGTAATCAGTGGCATTAACATTTTTTCTGTATGTCCATCTGCCGTCAAGATTTCAATATTACTAAATGGCTTTTCAGTTACTTTATCCGTAAAAAACAATTGTCCAGCCTCTTGAATTGGCAAAATATTTTCTTTAAAGAAAGTAGCTTTTTCTCTTTGATTCGGATGAATTGCAGCGTCAAAATGTGCTGAGTGAGTCCAATAACGAGCATTGGGGAAAGTCATTTCAAAATGGGTTCCATCAGTATTCCATTTTACAGCACCACCACAATGGTCAAAATGCAAATGACTCAAAATAACATCCGTCACTTCATTTTCTGTATATCCTTTTGCTCGAATAGATTTCACTAAATCGCCTTCCCCATGTCGATAATAATAACTTTGCCATTTGGCATCCTGTTTATCACCCATTCCTGTATCAATTAAAATCAACTGATTTCCATCCTCAATTAATAAACACCTCATTGCCCATGAACAAAGGTTATTTTCATCAGCAGGATTAGTTTTCTGCCAAAAAGATTTAGGAACTACTCCAAACATTGCCCCACCATCTAATTTAAAATTCCCTGCATCGATAGTATGTAATTTCATTCTTAATATGATTTTGTTTCAATAAGCTTTGCAATTTATAAGAAGTTGCTTACTTTGAGAAGTATTTTACACGAACGGATTACAAATCGTCTCAAGCAAAAAACAATCTAAAACTATGAAAATCGGTCTAGTTCTTTCAGGTGGCGGCGCCAGAGGTATTGCTCATCTTGGTGTATTAAAAGCTTTACAAGAAAAAAATATAGAAATTTCGGCAATTTCGGGTTGTAGTGCTGGTGCTATTGCTGGTGCAATGTTTTCTGCGGGATACTCGCCCGATAAAATTTTTGAAATCGTAGTTTCAACCAATACACTAAGAGCATTAAGACCTGCTTGGAGTAGAGTGGGATTGCTTAATATGAAAAAAGCTGAAGAAGCTTATTTAAAATACATTCCTCATAATTCATTTGAACATTTAAAAATTCCGCTTACCATTAATGCTACCAATCTGTATGCTGGTGAAAGTATTTACTTTTCTAGTGGCGAATTACTAAAGCCAGTAATGGCTTCATGTTGTATTCCAGGACTTTTTGAGCCTATCATCATGAACAATCAGACTTTGTTGGATGGAGGAATTTTAAACAATATGCCCATTGAACCGTTAAAAGGGAAATATGATTTCATTATTGGTAGCCACTGTAACCCTTATGGAATGAACCAATTACCAAAATCAATGGCTTCTATGGTTCAAAAATCACTTTTTTTAGCTATTAACAACAACTCAAAAAGTCGCCTAGCACTATGCGATTTACTTATAGAACCGCCTCTTCTTAAAAACTTTGACCCTCAGGATATTCGTAAAGCAAATGATATTTTCAAAGTCGGGTATGAATATACCAAGTCATTATCTTTAACAGAAAATATATTTTAGGATAATTAAATATAAAAAAAATACAAAAAATATTTTTTTATTAGATTTTATATTGATAATATCCGAAAGTGTTTTTAACTTAGCACAACTCTCCTCGCTGCTACTAATTGCAACATAAAAAACCTAAAATTTCAATTTTATCAAAAAATCAACTAAATTATCATACTTGATTTTCATTTTTTCATAAAAAAGACACTTAAAAAACACATTTCACAATCCTTTTTTTAGAAATTTTACAAAAAATAATTTTCATTCAAATAGTAAAACTTTACCAAACTAAGAAACCCAAAACTAAATACATAGAAAAGTACAATTCACAAACTATTTTTTTAATCAATTAACCCCAATATTTCATGAACAAACGTTTATTATTTATCAATCTACTTCTGTTTTTGGGATGTTCTTTGAGCATGATGGCTCAGGATCGTCGCATTTCAGGAAAGGTAACTTCAGCAAGCGATGGCTCTGTTTTACCAGGAGTAACAGTTCAAATAAAAGGGATTTCTAAAGGCACTCAAACAGATGCTAGCGGTAGCTATTCATTGAGCGTTTCTAGTACTCAAAAAACAGTAATTTTTAGTTTTGTTGGTTTTGTTCCACAGGAAGTTGAAATTGGTAGTAAATCTATTATCAATGTTTCCCTAAAGGAAAATGTTAAATCATTGGAAGAAGTACTAGTTGTTGGTTATGGTACACAAATCAAACGTGACATGACTGGTAATGTAGCTAAAATAAAATCTTCTGATATTGCAGATATGCCAGTTCCAACATTCGATCAAGCTCTTCAAGGAAAAGCGGCAGGCGTACTTGTAAATGCTGGTAGTGGTAAACTAGGACAAGGTATTCGTATCAACGTTCGTGGGCAATCTTCTATTTCTGCAAATACACAGCCATTATTTGTAATTGATGGTATTCCTTTAACAACTAATAATTTATCTTTTCAGTTTGGTTCAACTAACCCATTAGCAGATATTAACCCTCAAGATATTGAGTCAATGGATATATTGAAAGATGCTGCTGCTTCTGCAATATATGGTGCTCGTGGAGCTAATGGTGTAATTATCATTACTACTAAAAAAGGTAAGGCTGGACAGACGAGAGTCAATTTTGGATACCAAGTTGGTTCAAGTACACCAACCAAAAAATTGCAATTTCTCAATACAGAACAGTATGTTAAATTCTACAGACAAGCAGCAGCAAATTCTGATAGAATTGATGACTTAGATCAAGCTGACCCAGACTCATATACTTCTTACATGGAAAATTTCTATGTAACACAAAGTCTTGGCACTTTTGGTACTCCTCAACAAACTTCTACTAATTGGGGTGATTTAGCTTATCAGGATGCACCCATGAACCAGTATGATATGAATATCACTAGCGGTTCTGAAAAGACATCTATCTTTATGTCTGGTCAATACCTTGACCAAAAAGGGATTCTAGTTGGAAACGCCTTGACAAGAGCAACTGGTCGTATGAACTTAGAACATGCTTTGACAGATAGATTCAAGGTAGGTATTAATATGTCGATGTCAAGAACGCTGAACAAACGTTTGTCGGGTGACCGTCAGTTTGACAACCCAATGCAAATGGTGGCATTACCGCCAATGACTCCTTCTACAGACCCTAGTACAGGTTTACCAACGGGTTCACTTCCAGGTGATGCAAGTATCCCGTATTATTACAACCCACTCGTTAATATCGGCAATGCCTTTTATAATACAACAGTAAACCGTACAATTAGTAGTGTTTATGGACAGTTAAAAATTACAAAAGATTTATTCTTGCGTTCAGAGTATGGTGTTGATGTTTTGAGCCAATTAGAAGAACAATTTTATAATTCATTGACAGCTCGAAATACTGGTGTTCCAGGTGGCTTAGGTCGTTCAAGAACTGTACGTGTCGAAAACTTCAATACAAACAATTTCCTCGGTTATACCAAAGCTTTTGATAAGCATATCTTTGATGCAACGCTTGGATTCTCTTTCCAAAAATCTGAAACAAAACGTCACTTCATTGAAGGGCAAGATTTCCCTTCAGATTCATACCAAACAATCTTTGCAGCGGCACGCAAAACAGATGGCAATTCATCTGAAACTGCATTCAGTTTCTTATCATATTTTGCTAGAGCAAACTACAAGTTCAACGACCGTTATTTGTTAGGTGTAAGTGCACGTATAGATGGTTCTTCAAGATTTGGTACTAATCAACGATACGGTTTCTTCCCTGCTGCATCATTAGGTTGGGTAGTATCTGAAGAAGAATTCTTAAAAAATAACAAAAGTATAAGTTTCTTAAAAGTACGTACAAGTTTTGGTAGAACTGGTAATGCTGAAATCGGTGCAGATGGTAGTGGAGCTTCTACCAATACTATCAACTTCCCTCAGAGAGGCTTGTATGCTGGTGATGCTGGATATGGAACCATTCCTGGACAAAGACCTATTCAATTAGCCAATCCAGATTTAAGTTGGGAAACTACTGACCAATTTGACTTAGGTGTTGATTTCGGTTTTTTCAATAATCGTCTTTCTGGTGAAGTTGATATTTATCAAAAGAATACTTCAAACCTTTTGTTGAATGTTAACGTACCAGGCTCATCTGGCTTTGCTACTCAAACAAGAAACATCGGTAAATTACAAAACAAAGGAATTGAATTTGTAATTAATTCAGACAACCTAGTTGGTCAATTCAAATGGAAAACAAGCATTAACATTGCTAGAAATGCCAATAAAGTAACTAACATTCAAGGACAAATTATTGAAGGTGGGTTAAATAACATGAGCCGTGCAGTAGAAGGAGAACCTATTGGTACATTCTTTACAGCAGAATATGCTGGTGTTGACCCTGCCAATGGAGATGCTCTATGGTATAAAAACACTAAAAATGCTGACGGTTCTATTGATCGTTCTACTACAAATGTTTACACTCAAGCGCAAAGAGTAGTAGTAGGAAAAGCATTACCAGATTGGACAGGTGGTATGACAAACACTTTTAGCTACAAAGGTTTTGATTTAAGTATTTTTATTAATGGTCAATTAGGTAATGAAATTAACTTCTATGGTGTGGGTAGATATTCTTCAGCAAATGGTCGTTTTGAAGATAATCAAACTGTAGATCAATTAAATGCTTGGACAGTCGATAATAGAAATACTAATATTCCTGAAGCACGTTTATTCTTTAATAACGGTGCACAGCCTTCTAGCAGATTTATCCAAGATGGCTCTTTCTTACGTTTAAGAACAGTTACTTTTGCTTATAACCTTCCAAAAAGTATATTAAGTAAGGCCAAAATCAATAATATGAGAGTGTATGTATCTGCTCAGAACTTAGCTACATTAACTAAATACACTGGCTGGGATCCTGAAGTAAATGCTGATGATGTAGTTTCAAATATTGCTCAAGGTTATGACTTTTATACAGCACCTCAGGCTCGTACTATTACATTTGGTATTAATCTTGGTTTTTAATCTTAATTGAAGAAAATAATATGAATAAGACAATAAAAAATATATTGATTGCAAGCATAGCTTTAAACACTTTTACAGCTTGTGACAAAGAACTTGATATTGACCCCAAAGTTAGTATTGATGAATTAGCAGCCCTTAATACATCAAAAGATGTACAAGTAACTTTAGTGGGTGCTTATGATGGGTTGAGTGATGGAAACGTCCTTGGTGGTGGTAACCAGTATATCAAAGAACTATTGGTAGATGACAGAGACGTTGTCTTTGGTGGTACTTTTACTACCTTAGATGAAATTTGGAGAAAAACAATCAGTACAACAAATGGTGATATCACAAATTTGTGGATGGATAGTTACAATACCATTAACAGAGTAAACAATGTACTTTCGGCTATTGATAAAGTGGATCAAGCTGAAAAACCTTCTGTAGAAGGACAAGCTCGTTTTATTAGAGGACTTTTATACTTCGAACTAGTAAATTTATACGGTAAATTTTGGGGTGATGGCGACAACAACACTAACCTAGCAGTTCCTTTGGTGTTAACACCTACACGTGGTATTACAAGTGACGATAGTCGTCCTCGTGCTACTGTGGCTCAGATTTACACACAAGTATTAGAAGACTTGACTAAAGCTGAACAATTGCTACCTTCATCATTAACAAATACTGGATTTGCCACAAAAAACGCAGCAACAGCAATATTATCAAGAGTATATTTAGCTCAAGGAAACTACGCTTTAGCTCGTGATGCTGCTAACAGAGTAATTACTTCTGGTACACACAGCCTAGCTCCTACTTTTGAAGATGCCTTCAATGACGATGCTAACGCTGAAGAGTTAATTTTCAGAATTATAGTTACAGACCAAGACGGTGTTAATGATTTAAATACATTCTATGCGTCTTCTTCTAACCAAGGACGTGGAGACATACGTGTTCAATCGAAACATTTAGCATTATATTCGCCTGAAGACACTAGAGGCCAATTCTTCAATGTTCTCAATAGAAATGTATTTACTTTGAAATTTGCAGATAGATATGCAGACTTACCGATTATCCGTTTATCAGAAATGTATTTGACCAGAGCAGAATGTAACTTTCGCTTAGGTACTTCAATAGGTGCAACTGCTTTATCTGATATTAATTTAATTAGATCACGAGCAGAAGCAAATAATCTAGCTAGCTTGACTTTGTCTGATATCATCAAAGAAAGAAGACTTGAATTAGCATTTGAAGGAAGTAATTATCTTGACATAAAAAGAAATAAATTAAAGGTAGGTGCTGTTGACTATAATGCCAATTCATTAGTACTCCCAGTTCCACAAAGAGAAATAGACACGAATAAGTCATTAGTACAGAATTCTGGCTATTAATCATCCGCTTACCATTATTAGCTTGCCTCAAACCACCCTAATTAGGGTGGTTTTTTTGTTTATATTCTAAATCTACTCAGCTTGACTCTATAAATACTTAATTTTTCAATTATTAAAAAAGTACAAATTAAGTATTCACAATCAAATCATAATTTTCATTTAAGTATTTTTCCAATACTTAAACTAAGTACTTTTTACAATCCTTCTCGCTCTCATTCATCTACAGAAAAAGGATGTATATCATAATAATATTCACATTAGTCGAATAAATACAATAAATGTATCTTCATAAAATGACTCTCAATTGCTCTTTATTAAAAACACAAGCAATTTATTACAGATATTATAAATAATTTTAATATTTGCTTGGTTGGTAAAGTACAATTTTTTAAATTAGGTACTATTAGAAATAACACAATATCATTAAACTAAATTAAACCAAAACTAAATTATTAAATGAACAAAAAATTACTAACGATTTTCCTCGTTATGATGACTTGTTGCGTAGGTATTTATGCACAAGACAGAAAAGTAACAGGGAAAGTGACCGCAGCCGAGGATGGCTCAGGTCTTCCAGGAGTGTCTGTTCAATTGAAAGGTAGTACCAAAGGAACAACCACTGATGCTAATGGAAATTACTCTCTCCCAGTAAGTTCAGGTGGCACAATCCGATTCACATTTGTTGGCTTCGCCCCTAAGGAAGTCGCAGTAGGTAGTCAAGCTGTTATTAATGTACAGCTTACTAGTGACAATCAACAATTATCTGAGGTAGTAGTAACAGCACAAGGGATTGTCAGAGAAAAACGAGCACTTGGTTATTCTGTTACTTCGTTAGACAAAAAGGTTATTGAAGACAAACCTCAATCAGACATCGGTCGTGTACTTCAAGGTAAAATTCCCGGTGTGAACATCACTTCAACTTCAGGAGTTACTGGTACTGGTACAAACATCACGATTCGTGGTTATTCTTCAATTACGGGTTCTGTACAGCCTTTATTTGTAGTTGATGGCGTACCTTTTAACTCTAATACCAACACTCGTGGTGGTTTTACAGGTGGTGGACAGTCGTCTTCAAGCCGTTTTCTTGATATTGACCCAAACAATATCGAAAACGTAACAGTATTGAAAGGTTTGGCTGCTACAGTTACTTATGGTGACCAAGGTAGAAATGGTGTAATTTTGATTACTACTAAAAATGGCACTAAAAAAGCTAGAAAAACAGAATACTCTATCACACAATCTGTTTTTACCAATACTGCTCACTTACCTAGATACCAAAATTCTTATGTGGGTGGTTTTCAACAAAACTTAGGGTACTTCTTTAGTAACTGGGGACCTTCATTGGAAGAAGCGAAAAACTATGCTTCACAGAATACTAACACAGCACTAACAACTCACCCTTACGCATTTTTAACTAACGCTGCTGCTAGAGATGCAATGGCTTCGTATGTAGCATCCGTTACTCCTTATACCATGCAATTCTTCCCTAACAACGTTAGTGATTTTTTCCGTACAGGTGTTATTGCTAATACTTCTATGAACATTTCAGGAGGTGGAGAGAAAGTTAGTTATAACGTATCGGCGGGTTACAACAACGAACAGGGCTACATTCCAAACAATGGTTTGAAACGATTGAATTTAGGTCTCGGGTTAAACGCTCAATTATCAAAAAAATTGACGGCTAATACTTCATTTAATTTCTCTAATACTGATCAAACGTCTCCTCCATTAAGTGCTGGACAAGGTAATAATGCGAATGACTTCCCTTCAGTGTTGGCAAACGTAATGTTTACTCCACGCCAAGTAGATTTAATGGGCTGGCCTTACGAAAACCCTGTAGATGGTAGTTCTGTATATTTCAGAAGTGGTAACGATATTCCTAACCCAAGATGGATATTAAATAACTACAAAACCACTGGTGTTGTAAACAGATTCTTTTCTGCAACTTCATTCAATTTAGACATTACTAAAGAACTTGCTTTGATTTATAAAATCGGTTTAGATACTTATGATGAAACGCAAGAGTTTTTACTAAACAAAGGTGGTGTATCTTTTGTGAATGGTTTTTACAATACATTAAACTTCAAGAATACAATTTGGGATAACTCAATGATTCTTTCTTATACCAAAACATTATCTGATAGATTAAGCCTTTCGGGTAAACTTGGTGGAAACATGAGAAATGACCAGTTCGAGTTTTATAACATTACTAGCCAGAACCAATTAGCTCGTAATTTATTCCGTCACTCTAACTTTATTGATAACGTAGCTTCAAACGGTACAGTAGAACAAACTCGTTATGGTATTTTCGGTGAAGTTACTGCAGATTATGACAATTATTTGTTCTTAAATGTTGCAGGAAGAAACGACTGGACATCTACAGTAGAGGCTGAAAACCGTAGAATTTTTTATCCATCTGCCAGTCTTTCATTTGTTCCTACAAGTGCTTTCAAAGACTTTAGTAGTAATGCCATTAATTTCTTGAAACTTAGAGTTGGCGTGGGTACATCTGCTGGTTTCCCTAACCCTTATCAAACAAGAAATATCTTAAATCAAAATGCTAGAGGTTGGTTAACGTCTTCTCCGATTCAAACGCACTCAGTGGATAATAGTTTAGGTAACCCAAATCTAAAGCCTGAATTACATACTGAAACAGAATTAGGTTTAGAAGGTAAATTATTCAACAACAAAATTGGCTTCGATCTTACTGTATATCGTAGAGATACTAGAAACTTGATTACGAGTGCTCCTTTGGATGCTTCAACAGGTTATACAAGTACTACAATTAACGTTGGTAAAATCAGAAACCAAGGGATTGAATTCAGTTTAACAGGAACACCTGTTGTAAAAGGTCCATTCTCATGGGACGTAACTTTAACGTACTCACGCAATACACCAGAAGTATTAGATTTAGGTGGAACGATACAAGAAGTACAAGTAACAGGTTTTGGTTCATCATTGGGTAATTATGCTATCGTTGGGCAGCCATTTAACGTAATTAAAGGTATTGGTTTCCGTAGAAATGCAGCTGGTCAATTATTAATTGATGGTTCTGGAAACTTACAGGCTACTACTTCTCCAGTAATACTTGGTGATCCTAACCCTGCCTTTGTTTCTAGTATGATTAATGGTTTCAATTACAAAGGATTGAGCTTGAGCGTAATGGTTTCTTATCGTCATGGCGGAGCAATGTACTCATCTTCTGCGGGTGCATTATTAGGTCGTGGTTTAACAATTGAATCAGGTAGTGAAACAGGTTATGACAGAGCTCAAACTTTTATCTTCCCTGGTGTTAAAGCAGATGGTTCTGCGAACGACATCCAAGTAACAGGTTCTGATATTAACTTCAACAACGTTTATTTCTTTGGTGATGAAGGTAGAATCTACGATGGTTCAACGATACGTTTGCAAGAAGTATCATTATCTTATAGCCTCCCTAAAAAGTTTTTGGGTAAACTTGGCATCAAAGGTGCAAGTATAGGTTTATCGGGTAATAACCTATGGTACAAAGCTTTACACATTCCAAAAGGACTGAATCTTGATACAGACAATTTAGGTTTGGGTGTAGGTAATGGTTTAGGTTTTGAATTCTTGACTGGCCCAAGCTCTAGAAGACTTGGAGGAACATTGAAATTGACGTTCTAAACAACAATAGACATTGTTTAGAGAATCTTAATTAATGATATTTTTTCATTATAATTCACAAAAAGATGATAAATAAATTCATAAAATATTTGTTTGTTTTGTCAGCCATACTGGTAAGCTCGTGTAAACTCGACTTACTTGACAATCCAAACGCAGTAACAACTGGAAATACCGATATAAACTATTTAGCGAGTCAAATCCAGATTAGTTACTCAGGTCATTTTAACCAACTAAGTGACCCAGGAATGCGATTAACAAGAATGTTGAATGCAGGAGCTGCCATTTATGATAATGCTGTTACTCCGGGTGGTCTTGATGGAACTTGGACTACTGCTTATGCTGGTATTTTGAACGACATCAAAACGCTCATTCCTTTAGCTGAAAAAGGGGAATTCTTTGTTCATGCTGGTATGGCTCGTTTTCTTAGAGCTTCAGTAATGGTAAACTTAGTTGATGCTTTTGGTGATGTCCCATATTCAGAGGCTTTGGATGCGAGTAATTTCAACCCTAAAACTGATGGTGGTGCTTCAATTTACACTGCTGCTTTGGCTGATGTTGATAAAGCTATTGAGAACTTCGGAGCTAAATCTAAAGCTGGTTTAACAACAGACTTATATTATTCAGGTAATGTTGATAACTGGATTCGTGCTGCAAATACCTTGAAATTGAAGATTTTATTGAATAAAAGATTGATTGATGCCGCAGGTTCAAGAACGGCAATCAATAGTCTAATTGCTGGCGGAAAATTAATATCAGCTACCTCACAAAATTTCACTTTCAAATTCGGTATTAACCAAGTAAACCCAGATAATAGACACCCAAGATATGCTGGTCAATACTCTTCAACAGGTGGTGGAGATTATCAGTCTAATGCCTACATGGGAACTATGTACGATAAAAAAGACCCAAGAATTCGTTCTTACTTCTATCGTCAGGTTATCGTGAACTCTAAAGATGTAAATGAAATTCGTTGTATTACAAACCAAAAACCAAACCACTATGCAGCAACAGACTACTACTGCTTACCAACCACCGTTGGTTATTGGGGACGTGACCATTTGAGCAACGAAGGTATTCCACCAGATGGCTTAAGAAGAACTGCTTGGGGATTATACCCTGCTGGAGGGCAATATGATAATGATAATGGCAAACCTGTGGCATTAGTTGCTGGTGCCGCTGGTGCTGGGATTCACCCAATTTTTATGTCTTCATTTACAGACTTTATGTTGGCTGAATCTGCCATTACATTGGGTACTACTGGCGATGCCAAAACACTTCTTGAATCTGCTATCCGTAAATCAATGACTGATGTACGTACTTTTATGTTAGCTTCTGCTGAAGGAGGAAAAATCGCAACATTTGAAGCCGCAAATAATATTGTGTGGGCGAATGAGGTAAATAATTATGTAACAGCAGTATTAAGTGCTTATTCTTCTGCTACCTCAGATGCTGACAGACTTAACATCGTAGCGAATGAATATTATTTTGCTTTATATGGTAATGGTATTGAGTCTTACAATTTGTACAGAAGAACTGGAATGCCTAAAAATTTACAACCAGCTTTAGACGCAAATCCAGGTGCATTTATCAGGTCTTTCTATTATCCTACTTCTTTTGTAGGAAGAAATGCAAATGTAAAGCAAAAGGCAAATATGACTTCTCCGGTATTCTGGGATAATAATCCTGCAACATTATTCAAATAATATTAGCTTTTGAATTTCCTTAAAATTAAAATATCATGAAAAACATTTTAAAATATTCAATTTTAATGATTTGCGGGCTAGTAATAATAGCTTGTAAAACCGAAATAGTTGAACCAATTGATTTAGATGCACTTGAAACTGGTGGATATATTCGCACAGTAAGTCCATACCCTGTTGCAGCATCTACCTTCAACTATAAAATTACAGACATGGGTGGTACAAAAATGGAGATTGTTGCTGAGGCTGTAACGCCAAACAAAGGAGCAGACTTTGCATCTTATGAATTGTTTGTAAAATTTGTGGATGCTACAGCTTCAAATGGCACAAAAACTACGTCAATACTCCCGCTTAAAACAATCCTTGCTTCAGCATTTACTAAAGATGCAATTACAGGCTATCCTAGAGCAACAATTACAGTAACAGGAACAGAAGCTTTAACAGCATCTAAACTTGCTATAGGAGATATTACGGCAGGAGACCGCTTTGAAATTACTGGCACTATGAAACTTACTAATGGTAAGACCTACAATGCTGCTAATACTGGAGCAAACATTACTGGTGGAGCTTTCTATAGCTCGCCATTCTTTTACAGAGTAAACGTTTTGCAGTAGTATTAAAAAGGCATCACCCGAAACATTTGTTTTGGGTGATGCCTTTAATAAAAAAACCTGCCACTAAAGTAAAACTTTATTAGCAGGCAAAGAATCCATAAAACTAGATTCTACTTTGGGTGTGTTAGGTTTTTGAGAGACGATGACATTAATTTAGGATGTCTTTATGTATTTAACTTTATCTTGCTGTCTTCTTCAATAAAATTGCCTTAGGGGTTTTTCTAATGGCTTCTCTGAATTCACTTATTCTTCTTCTTGATACTATTAATTCTTGCCCATCTTCCAGAATTATCACTAATTTTTTATCCTCCTTTCTCCAACCATTCATAAATGCAATATTCACTACATGATTGTTGCTGATACGTATGAATGTGAATTCATCATTTATCCTTTCTTGCATCACTCTTAAAGTACGAGCCACAAGCAAACGTTCTTGATTTGTGGTATGGACAGTCGTATAATTTTCATCACTCTTTAAATATAAAATTTCGTTTAGAGCGATTTGACTACTTTTTGTTAGGTATAATTTTTTCATAATCTTGGCAAGTATTACTATTACAAAAATGCAATTTTTAGTTATTAGGTTATTAGCTCGAAATCGACAAAAATTAGCTCATTTAGTACATTTTAGCAAAAAAGTACTATTTTGAACAACCAATACTAGGTAAAGTACTATTAATGCGTTTTCAACCAATCTGAAGGAGATTTTCCATAAAATTCTTGAAAAACCTTTGTAAAATATGAAAGACTCTCAAAACCTACTTGAAAGGCAACATCAGAAATATTTCCGCTACGATTTTTTAATAACTCTGCAGCTTTCTTTAATCGGTAATTTCTGATGTATTCAACCGTTGTTTGATTGGTCTGTGTCTTTAGCTTTCTTCTCAACTGAACTGTACTCAAATTCAATGCGTCTGCCAAATCAACAATATTGAAAGTGCTATCAGAAAGCTTATTTTCAATTATTTCATCTATTCTTTGTAAAAAAACATCATTAGTTGGATTTAAAACAAGCTCTCCATTTGTCATTTTGAGAACCTTATCTAACTTAGTTTTTTTACTTGGTTCTTTATCAACATCACTTTTTTCGCCTAATCCTTCGACAGAAAAATCAGGAAGTGTATTTATCAATATTGGCATTTCAGCTTCTATTTTCTCAGGCTGGATACGTTTAAAAAAATGAAAGACTAAAAATATGAAAAATACAATTTTTGACATTTCAGCAAAGAAAATAATATGATGAATCCAGCCGAAATCAATGGCTTGAAGCAACCTTAATTGTAGAAATAAAAAACCCAAAAAACTGAATAAAAAAGAGCAGACAAAGTATCCTTCAAGTTTGATTTTTTTATAGTATGCATAAGCAAAAAGTAAAAGAATTGTAAGTTCTGCAAGCACAGAATTCCAAACATTCATTTTTACCCATTTCCAATTATAATCAACACATATTCCAAAAAGCAAGATGAAAGTGGCAAGTATAATGAGGTATAAATACCATTTTATCCATCTTGGAAATTGCGTAGTGATAGGCAAAACATAAAATGTTAAAATGATTTCAGGAACAACTAAAAGTCGATAAGGAAAAGTATTGATAAGTGATGATAGCATTGGATTACTGGTGAATAAATCTCCAAGTGACTCATGGTATCCTAATACAGTAATAGAAATGCAAAATGAATAAAAGGCAAAAACTCTGTAGGTATTGGTTTTGAATAAGAAAAAAGCAATGATTCCAATCAATAGATTCCCAAAAAGTTGAATTCCATCGAAAAACCAATTTCTACGGTCATCAGAACGGCTTTTAATTACTTGAGCCTTTTCTGGCATCACTAGAAATTTTGTATAAAAACCTCTTTGGCTAGTAATTTTTATATAAAATGTTTTGGGTTCGTTTGCTAATAAAGGAAAAAGAATAATTGGATGATTTGAGCCATAATGATAATTCCTATTTTCTTTCGCCACAAAGCACCCTCCTTTTTTAATATCAAATTTATTTCCATTTGGGATGAAAACATCAAAATACTCAATTAATGGATTTTCACATTCAAAAGACCAATTTCCAGTTTTTGAAGAATATAAAGTAATTTTAAACCAACTTGTAATATCAGAAAAACCAAAATGAATTGCTTTTTGGGTATGAGTAATAAATGGTCTGTGTTGAATATCATGAAGAGTGAGCGTGCCGTCATTCGTTTCATAATATTCTACTAAAGAAGAAATATCTAAGGGAAAAGAATTTTTCGATAAATCTATGCCTTTGGCTGATGCACTTAACCCAGTAAAATAAAAGCATACAATTAACAAAACAATTCTTTTAAGAAATTGAGAGATTAACATTTATTACTTAGTTCGGATTCAAATTACATAGTATAAGTTTCACATATACTTAAATTCCAATACTTTAAACCTAATCTAGGTTAGTTAAAAGCCTTGTATTTAAACACGAATGTGCCTTTACAGTATGATTTATATTTTAGTGTGTTATTTCAACAAAGATACTAAAGATGAACGCTTAAACAATTATTTAATCGAAAAAAAAAGCCTACTTAAGCAAGAATTTATTTTTATGTTATTTTTTAATTTACATGTAGATAACAATTCATTCTTGAGGAAAGGCACTGATAAAATCAGCCTTATACAACACATTTTTTTAGAATAAATAATTGTTAGACAACAAATTATTTATTCTAAATTTGAATTCATCTGCTTAATCTAAACTAATTTTCCATGAATCGTATTGATAGACTCTTCGGTATTTTCACTTTTTTACAATCAAAAAAATATACTTCAGCTGAAAAAATTGCTGAGAAATTTCAAATCAGTGTTCGTACTGTTTACAGAGATTTAAAAGCTTTAAATGAGTCGGGAATTCCATTAGGTTTTGAACCAAACAAAGGATATTTTATCGTCCAAGGTTTCTTTCTTCCCCCTATTTCCTTGACGAGTGATGAAGCTAATGCCTTGCTTTTAATGGAATCTATCGTTTATCGTTTTACTGATAAGTCTATCCAAAAAAATTACTCTAATGCTTTAAATAAAGTAAAATCTGTATTGCCGAATGCTCAAAAAGATAAAATTGATTTACTTTCAGATAATATTAAATATCAAATTTCACCTTGTATTGAACAGAATTATGAGTACTTATCTGATTTACAACAATCTATCTCTGCTAAAACAATCATTGATTTTGATTATAAAAATAACAAAGACGAAATTAGTCATCGCCGAGCAGAACCTATCGGTTTAGTTTTTTATGCCTTTAATTGGCATTTAATTGCTTGGTGTTATAAGCGAAATACTTATCGTGATTTCAGAGTATCCAGAATTTTAGATGTTAAAAACACTCAAATTCCTTTTCAAAAAAACGACCATATTCCTTTGGCTGATTATATGAAACTACTTCCAGTAAATTATTAAATTATATTTAAAATTCTTGAAAAATCACTGACATAGGGTTGTCAGTAGTGACTGTTTTATTTGCATCATCAACCAAAAAACAAACAACATGACGATGATTGCAATGTTCTTAAAAGAGTTAGACCAAGAAGCGGTTAGTACTCGTAAAATGTTATCAATAGTACCAGATGATAAATTCAACTGGCAACCTCATCCTAAAAGTATGACTGTTCTAACCTTAGCAAAGCACATTATCGAGTTGCCTTCATGGGTTGGTCTTGCTTTAACTACCAGTGAATTAGATTTTGCAACCACACCTTATGAACCCTTGAAAATTAATTCAACAACTGAACTTTTAGAGGTTTTTGAAAAAAATATTGAAGATGCAAAAGCTCATTTATTAGCTGCCAGTGAAGAACAGCTAAATGAAAATTGGACATTAAGAAACGGAGACACTATATATAGTACTACTCCAAAAAGTGAAACTATTCGCCATGCTTATTGTCAAATTGTTCACCATAGAGCTCAACTAGGAGTTTTTCTTCGCTTACTTGATATTCCGATTCCTGGCTGTTATGGACCAAGTGCGGATGAAATGGGCTTATTTTAATTACTAAAGACCCTACTCAAACCTCATCTCAAAAAGAGATGAGGTTTTTTTTTCACCAAAAGTTCTCATTTTAACATGAGCGATTGGGGCAGCCGCCACTGCAAGTAAGGTAATTATTAGATAATTATTATTTGATGAATGCTAGCTCAATCAATATCTTTGTTGAAATAAAAACATAAGAATATGTTAGCTATCAACAAAATCCATCACATTGCTATTATTTGTGCTGATTATACAATCTCTAAAAAGTTCTATACAGAAATACTTGGTTTCAAAATAGAAAACGAAGTGTTCAGAACCGAAAGAAATTCATACAAATTAGATTTATCGGTAAACGGAACCTATCAAATAGAATTATTCTCGTTTCCAAACCCTCCCGCTCGTGCTTCTCGCCCAGAATCTTGTGGCTTAAGACATTTAGCTTTTGAAGTAAATAATGTCCAAGAAACACATAATTATTTAACAGGATTCAAGATTGACTGCGAGAGTATTAGAATTGATGAATTCACTGATAAACAATTCTTTTTTATAAGTGACCCAGATGGACTGCCCATTGAGTTTTATGAGAAATAATGAGTTTTAAATCTTTGAAAAAGTGGTACTATTTTCTTTAAATAGCACCACATCACTTTAAGGATTAGAGGCAATTCGTGTAATTGAACTAAAAATCTGCAAGGGTTAGTCGTTATTGATACTTAAAATAGGTATTGTAATTTCATAAAAAATCCTCAGGCGGATAGTAAATATTATGGTAATCTAGCCATTCTTGGAGTATGCTTTTTTTTCTTTTGGGTACTCCAATTTGTACAGCTTCACTAAAATTATTTTTTAATTTTACGTAGAGAATATTAAGAACTTGAGAGTACAATACAAATGATACTTCATCTGGTTTAAACTCGTCTCCTGATTCGTTTTTCAATTGAAAAGATACATTTTCATTCATAGCTTTTAAAGATTTATAGAAGTAAAAAAAACGTATAAAATGTACTTAATGAATAATAAAAAACTAACAGAATCTAGGCGTAGCATATATTTTTAAAATCTATCAGGTGTATTTCTTCAACAAAATAAGGAAGTTTTCTCTGAAGATTTTAGCGTAAAAATACCTGTTTTACGAAAAAGGAAATTTACCTAATCAATTAATCCATGATAAATAATACCATTAACGAGGCTATTTCTTGGGAGGATTTTGAAAAAGTGAAACTTCAAGTCGGTACAATTTTAGAGGCTAAAGATTTCCCAAAAGCCAAAAAGCCAGCATATCAATTAACTATTGACTTTGGTGATGAACTGGGTATTAAAAACTCATCAGCCCAACTTACAAAGCTTTATAGTAAAGAGGATTTGATTGGTCGCCAAGTAATTTGTGTAACGAATTTCCCGCCAAGACAAATCGCTAATTTTTTTTCAGAAGTATTAGTAACAGGAATTGTTTTGCCAGATGGTGAAGTAGTTTTGGCTTCTGTTGAAAGAAAAGTACCTAACGGAACTAGGCTTGCCTAAAACTATTTCAGAATTTTTGGATATTTAAAAGCATTAAACTTCATAAAATTTGATAACATTTTTAAAACCTTTAGTAAATTGCAGTATTATTGAACCTCAACATCTTAAATCAAATGAAAACCATATTTATCTTCATATTTACCTTAATGGTTTTTTCCGAAGCTTCTGGTTTTGGATTGATTGAATATTCTACAGTAATGCACACCAAACATCGTAATAAACAAGATACATTACGAAACAATAGTCAACATTTTGAAGTTATTCAAGCAAACCAAGTATTAAAAAAAGAACCTGAAAAACCTGCTGATAATCACTTTACTAAATCATTAATCCAATGGATTGCGAATGGAGTAAAGTCAACTGTAGAATTTATTACTAGTGCTTTTGTAAGTGTTGTAAAAGCTATTGTTGCCGCTATCGTTAGTTTATTTACTTCTAAAGCTTGGTAGAAATATTAATCGCATAACATCAAAACAGCTTGGAATAGCATAGCTACTTAAGCTAAAATTCCATGAAAATACTCATCAAAACAAAGGTAAACCAAAGCCTTCTTAATGTTTGGAAAGGTTTTGATTTATCTTTATTCAAAGCACTCTCTCCTCCTTTTCCTCCAGTTGTTGTACAACAATTTGATGGTTGTCTCGAAGGAGACATTGTTCATTTAGAATTAAACTTTTTTCTTTTTAAACAAGATTGGATTTCTTCAATCATTGAACAAAGAACAACAGATTCCAAGATTTACTTTATTGATAAAGGAACGAAACTCCCTTTTTTTCTAAAATATTGGCATCATCAACATACAATGATAAGTGAAGAATCGGGTACGGTGATTATTGATGATATTACTTTCAACACTCCTTTTATTTTGACGGATTACCTGATGTATCCCTTACTTTATCTTCAATTTTTATACAGAAAACCCATTTATAAACGATATTTTCAATAAAGCAAAATCCACTCTAATTTGCAAAGAGTGGATTTTTTGCGTTAATTCGTTTTAACAAAATACATTTCATTGAAATCAACGAGTAAAATCTCATCATTTCGACCCAAACAAACTTAATCTTAAATGAAGCTAAACATTACCACTAAAATTATCATCGGTTTTATTATCGGAATAATTGTAGGACAAATCATGCACACTCAACTTAGTGTTGAGCAAATTGCTGATGCCAGTAAGAACATTAAACTATTAGGAGATATTTTTTTAAGAAGCATTCACTTAATTGTTGGCCCGCTTATTTTTTGTACTTTATCAGTGGGCGTTGCAAAATTAGGAGATTTCCGTTTGGTAGGCAGAATCGGATTAAAAACATTAGCTTATTTCTACTTCGCTACTATTCTTTCTTTACTAGTTGGTTTGGTTTTCGTAAATGTTACTCGTCCCGGAGAATTTGGCACTTGGAAATTACCAGCTTCTGGTATTGAAACTGGCGTAACAGCAAAACCTCTAAAAACCTTCAGAGATTTCCTTTTTGAAATTTTCCCAGATAATATTTTTCAAGTTTTTGCAGAAAATAAAACTTTGGGAATCATTATGGTTTCAATCGTTTTTGGAATCGCATTGGCAACAATGGGCGAACATGGCAAAAAAATATCAAAAGGCATTGATTGGATTGGCGAAGCCATCTTCAAAATCGTAGGTTACATCATGTTATTAGCTCCTTTTGCCGTTTTTGCATCCATGACCAACGTTATTGCACAAAATGGTTTAGGCGTTTTAGTATCTTATGCTTACTTAATTGTTTGCTTCTTTGCTGCTTTACTCTTCTTTATTTTTGTGGTACTTTGGTTGATTTGCTATTTATTGAAAATTCCTTATTGGCGTTTAATGGCAACGATGAAAGATGCGATTTTACTTTCATTCAGCACAGCAAGTTCAGAAGCATCAATGCCAAAGCAAATTGAATCTTTGAAAAGTTTAGGTATCAGTGAAAGAATTATTGGTTTTGTTTTGCCTTTGGGTTATAGTTTTAACTTAGATGGCTCGATGATGTACATGACTTTCGCAACGGGTTTTATTGCACAAGCTTATGGAATGCCTTTAAATTTAGACCAACAAATTACAATGCTTTTAACGTTATTGTTAGCAAGTAAAGGTATTGCTGGCGTGCCACGTGCTAGTTTGGTAGTAATTATGGGAACAATGACTCTCTTTGGACTTCCACAGGAGGGTTTGGTTTTACTCTTAGGCGTAGATCCTTTCTTGGATATGGGTCGTTCGGCGACATCGGTTGTTGGCAACGCCGTTGCTACAGTGGTTGTCAGTAAATGGGAAGGCGAAACGCTTAGTGAAGCATAAACTAAAATTTTATCCATAAAAAATCCCCACAAGTAATTTCGATATACTTGTGGGGATTTTTTATAAATTATCATTAAACAATTTCAACATTGGCAGCACGTTTGGCTGGAAAATATGATGCTAATAAAGTAATCACAACCACTACAATAGTAGTGAAAAAGAAGTCTGAGAATTGCATTTTAACTGGATAAGCATCAATCAATGCTCCAACAATTCCCATAGAAACAAAACCATAACTTTGCTGTAACCAGCATAAAGTAAAGCCTAAAACTAATCCGACAATTGCTCCTGTAAAAGCAACAATCGCACCTTCTGATAAAAATATCTTTTGAATCATTCGGGAATCTGCACCCATTGCATAAAGTGTTTTAACATCTTCTTTTTTCTCGATGGCTAACATTGAAAGCGAGAAAAATATATTAAAACTGGCAATACCAATGATAAAAGTAAGTGTTAAAAACACAAAAAGCTTTTCAATTTTAATTGCTCTCAACAAACTAGCATGCTGCTCATCCTGATTCTGAACGATATAATCTGTTCCTAAAATTTCTTGTACCTTATCTTGAACATTTGCTGTTTCTTCCTCATTAGCAACTTTTATTTCAATCGCTGTCCGTTGATTGTTCAACTCGAATAAGTTCTGAGCAAATGAAAGTGGTGCGTAAATATAATTATCATCGTATTGCTGTTCAATCGCAAAGATTCCTGCGGGTACTAGATTCTGTTTATTAAATGCGTCGGTTGCGTAAAAGTCTAAGGTTTTACTTTGCTTATTTCTGGGATACCAAACTTCTAATGGCGTAAAAAAAGCATCAATATCAATTCCTAATTTTACAGCAATACCAGAACCAACTATTGAATAAGCTATACCATTATCATCCAATATTGCATGTCCGTCAATCATCATTTTCTTCAAACGCTCTTGTTTCAAGAAACTTTCATCAACACCTTTTAGGTTCACAACCATTTGGGCATCACGATAACGTAACAAAACATTCTCTTCAATTACTTGTGTGATACTTTCTACGCTTTGTACTTTAGCGATTTTTTGTAACAATACAGGCGGACAGTTGAAGTATTTCCCTTTCTTCGGACTAACCTTTAAATCAGCATCGAAGCTTTTGTATAAACCTCTTTGGAAATCCTCTAATCCATTAAAAACCGACAATACCACCACCAAAGCCATCGTTCCAACACCAACGCCTAACATCGAAATCATCGAAATTAGTGAAATAAAGGACGTTTTCTTTCTAGCAAAAAAGTATCGTTTAGCAATAAAGAAAGGAAAATTCATAGGTCAGTTACCAATTGTGATTGAGTGAATGAGTGATTTTTTGATTTTGCTGTGACCATTGCGACGCTTCGATTGGTGAAGAGTGATAAAGTTTTTAATAACATAATAAAGTATCAGCTTTAGAATAACAAAAAACTAATACTTTAAAATCACTCATTCGCTAAATCACAACTAATCCAACTCTATTTCTTCTCCTTCTTTCAAAGGTGGGATGTCTAATCCAGAAATTAGTGCGTCCATTTGAGCGGCGTACTCTGCGGTATCATCAATAAAAAACTCAAGATTAGGAATAATCCTAGCTTGGTTACGAATTCTATTCCCTAAAATACCTCTGATATGTTTAGATTTTTCACGGATGTCTTGTAATAAACCTGCTTTATCATTGGCTAACATAAAACTTAGATATACTCTAGCAATTGCCAAATCGGGGGTCATTTTAACGTCAGTTATCGTTACAAAAGCCTTTCCGAAAGTTGTACGCATATCTTTTTGAAAAATATCGCTCAAATCTTGTTGAATTAATTTAGCGAATTGTTGTTGTCTCTTCGATTCCATTTTAATTTTAATTTCTGCAAATTCTGATTATCGTAATTTGCGCTACCACATAATATCTATGCTCTTCTTTCAATAATCTCACAAATTTCGGAATAATTCTTGGATTCACCGTAAATTCGTGAAAAACTTGAATACCTTCATACAATATGCTCAGTTTCTTTAAAGTAAACGCTGTCTATCAAATCTTTAGTTTATTGATTTTACTTATCCTTATCCGAATGCCTGTGTATTTGGTTGGGTTGCCTCAACTAATTCCAGAATTGCAATGGATGTTGGTTGGCGAACAAATCAATAAAGGCTTTGTAATGTATGCTGAAATTTGGGATAATACTGCTCCACTTTCTACTTTAGTTTATGCTGGTCTCGACGGTCTTTTCGGTCGGTCGCAGTCTGTTTATCAAATCGTAGCACTTCTCGTTACTTATTTTCAGGCGGTTTACTTTAATGTAATGATTAATAATAGAGATATTTTAGCCAAAAGAAACTACTTGCCAGGGCTATTCTATTTATTATTCATGAATATTTCTTTCGACTGCTGTACATTGTCGCCTGTTTTGATGGCAACAACCTTTGTATTGCTTTCCCTTGGAACATTGGTAAAACAAATGAACCGACTAGAAGCTACCGATGAAGTTTTTGAGATTGGCTTTTTAATTGGTATCGCAACTTTGTTTTATCCGCCAGCGGGTGTATTTATTTTATGGGCTACGGCTTCGCTATTATTCTTTAGTGGTACAACGTTACGTCAGCACTCTTTATCAATATTCGGCTTTATTTTTCCTTTATCGCTTACGGCTTTGTTTTTCTATTTAAGTGGTACTTACGAAGCTTTTTCAAGAAATTTCATTTCTTCGGTTTTCCAACTTCGTCAGTATGATTTGAATGACTTCCGAAGTTTGCTCGCTACTTTATTATTACCAATTACTTTTGGAGTTTTAGGTTTTTTAAGATTGGTCAATGCCGTAGGTTTTAATAATTATCAAATTCGTTGCCAACAAGTAATGATGATTTGGGCAATTGCAGGTGTGGTTTCTATCGGTTTAATGCCTTTTTTAGCCCCGATGCAATTCATCATTTTTGTTCCTGCTATTGCTTTCTTCACAGTAAGTTTCTTCAACAATACTAAAAGAGCTTGGTTGGCGGAGTTGACCTGCCTAGGTTTATTCTCAGCAGTTTTATTGATTCATTATCAAGCTGTTTACTTCAAAGGTGTGGAAACTTTAGTTCAATTAAAAAGCTTGAAATTAAAAGAAGAGCCAGACATTAAATTGACCAATAAAAAAATATTAGTACTCGGCGATGGCATGGAAGAATATAAAAACAATTATGTTGCTACGCCATACATCAACTGGAGTTTGGCTAAATATGAATTAGAAAATCTTGACAATTACGATAATGTGATCAATATTCTTAGAAATGTAGAGAAAGATTATCCTGAATTTATTATCGACAAAGTAAATCTTGCTCCAAAATTATTCAAACGAATTCCTGCTTTGGCTAGGAAGTATCATGCTATTGGAAATGGTGTTTATGAATTGAATGATAGGATATAAAAACATGTGTCTTCCAGAATTTTCTCTTGAAAAAAGTCAGGTTTAAGAGATTTCAACGTTTTTTGGATTTATTCTCGTCCTTACTTTTCTTTCCTTGATGAAAGAAAAGTAACAAAAGAAAATCAAGAATTCCTAAACTCGCTCCGCTCAAACAGTAGGAATTCGGTGTCCATCAATCATAAAAAAAGCGGTTGAAAAACTAATTTCAACCGCTTTTTTATGATTTTAAAATTCGGGATATTTTACATCATTACTATACCACTTAAAAACACTAGCAAGGAATTTTATTTACTCTTAACTGATGTCTTCCTCCTTCAAATTCGGTAGTAAGAAATACGTTTGTGATTTCAATCGCTTCTTCTAAAGTTACAAAACGAGCTGGGATACATAATACGTTAGCATCGTTATGTTGGCGTATCAAGGATGATACTTCTGCATTCCAAGCTAAACCAGCACGAATTCCTTGATGTTTGTTAGCTGTAATAGCTACTCCATTAGCACTTCCGCATAATAAAATACCAAATGGATATTCCTTGTTTTCAACGGCTGAAGAAAGTGGATGTGCAAAATCTGCATAGTCGCAAGAGGCATTGCTGTAAGGACCAAAATCATTTACTTCGTAACCTTTTGTGGTTAAATATGTTATTAATTCGGCTTTGTAATCAAACCCAGCGTGGTCGCCACCGATGGCGATTTTCTTAATAAATTCCATAAAAATTATGTATTTGTAAAATCAAACGATTTTTTTTCGTTATTTCAACCTATTCATTAACAAAGGTACAAAGTATCAATATTTTTTAACGATTAAAATTTAAAAAGCTATGACAGATAGAGAGAGCGGGAAATTAATGACGCATGATGAGAAAATAAAAAAAGCTTTCGTTGACCATACTTGGGCGGAAATTCATTCAGAGGAATCTTGGAGAACCTTCAAAATCATGTCTGAATTTGTAGAGGGTGTAGATAAATTGGCTAAGATTGGTCCTTGTGTTTCGATTTTTGGCTCGGCAAGAACAAAACCCGACAATCCTTATTATTTAATGGCTGAGGAAATTGCTTCTAAATTGGTACGCCACGGCTATGGCGTTATTACTGGTGGTGGCCCGGGCATTATGGAAGCGGGAAACAAAGGTGCGAAATTGCAAGGTGGAAAATCGGTAGGATTGAACATTGAATTACCTTTCGAACAAAAACCGAATGATTATATCGACCGTGATAAAAGTATCGACTTTGAATATTTCTTTGTGCGTAAAGTAATGTTTGTGAAATATTCTCAAGGCTTCATCATTATGCCGGGTGGTTTTGGGACACTTGATGAGATGTTTGAATCACTTACGTTGATGCAAACTCAGAAAATTGGGCGTTTCCCTGTGGTATTGGTTGGTAAAAAATACTGGGGTGGTTTATTCGATTGGATTAAAGAAACCATGGTACCAGAAGGAACTATCAATCCTGATGACTTGGAATTAGTTTCTTTGGTAGATAATCCGACGGATGCCGTGAAAGTAATTGATGATTTTTATGCCAAGTATTTGTTGAAACCTAATTTTTAGGATTAACATTATACATATTTTCCTTTCAACATGAGTCATCCCGATTTTTTTAAAGTGAGTTTAAGGACAATTTGAAAGGTTTTCTATTTATTATTGTCTAGTCCTTACTTTTCTTTCCTTGATGAAAGAAAAGTAACAAAAGAAAATCAAGAATTCCTAAACTCGCTTCGCTCAAACAGTAGGAATTCGTTGCTAATCAATCACAAAAAAGCGGTCAAAGAGCTAATTTTAACCGCTTTTTTGTGATTTTAAAATTCGGGATGACTCATGTTTCCTTTACTCCTTCCCTCCTCTTTTCGGTCTTGATACATTGTATTTTTTAGTCAATCCTTCAATTTCTTTGATGATATTGCCATAATCGGCTGTAGGATACACTATTTCTAGGGATTTTAATAGATTAAGAAGGCTTTTGAATCGTGCTATGGCTATCGTTTTACTTTCCTTGAAATTCTTTTCAGGTAAGTTTACTTTCGATATTACCATTATCTTGTACAAACTATTGAATGCCAAATTATCTGTTTTCAAGGCTTGAAGCCAGTCTGATAAATGTAGTTTAGTGATTGCTTGACTCAGACTTTCATCATTTTCAAAATCCCTTATTAGGCTATTCGTTATCTCGGTTTGGTCGTAATATTTCCTTTTCTCTATTTGCTTGCCGTACTTAGCAAAGGTTCTCAAGATACTTTTGCCTGCCTCCCGATAGTCAGCATCAAAGTGCTTTAAATAGCTTGTAGCAATTTCTCTGATGCCTTGTGTAAGCTGATTTCTACGAGTATCCAGCTCTTTTAAACCTTCAGTATGCGGGTTCTTTTTACCTGTTGAGAAAATCAAGTAGAGTTGTTCTATCTCGGAGGAGAGTTCCACCATTTTTTGGCTCACTTCTGTAGTTGGTTGATTCAACGTTTTACAAATGGAGATGACATTTTCCAGAAAACCAATGGTCGAGGCGTTGGAATAGTGGTAGATTTTTGAGGTATGTATCATGCTTCAAACTATTTATAGTGATATTTTTCAAGAAAACGGAGTTTAGCTTTAAATAGTTTACAAAATAACAAATTTTTATCCTATAACTAGCTGAAACAGTGTAATTAACAGTGTATCTAACCATTTTCCATTAGAAATAGCATAGATACAAGTGTATCTAACCATTTTCCATCAGAAATAACATAGATACACGTGTATCTAATCATTTTTCATCAGAAATAGCATAGATACACGTGTATCTAATCATTTTTCATCAGAAATAACATAGATACACGTGTATCTAATCGTTTTCCATCAGAAATAGCATAGATACACGTGTATCTAATCGTTTTCCATCAGAAATAACATAGATACACGTGTATCTGACCATTTTCCATCAGAAATAGCATAGATACACATGTATCTGACCATTTTCCATCAGAAACAGCATAGATACACGTGTATCTGATTATTTTTCAACAGAAATAATATAGATACAAGTATTTCTAAATAGAATAAAACAAAAACAGGTCAGCAACATCAGTTGCTGACCTGTATCACCTAAAAGCAAAGAAAAATCATATCATAAAATATTTCTCCCCTTTCTTTCTCATTAGCGGGCGATTTAAATCGCCTGTTAATGAGAAAGACGGTACTTCAAAAACTTTTATTTCTTCGGTTCATTCAGTTCTATCACATAACCGTCTGGGTCTGTTACATAAATCTGGTACGCACCATCAAAACGCTTTTGTCTGTGATACGCCACATTGTTTGCCTTCAAAAACTCTTCGATTCCATCCGCAGAATTTGTCGGGATTGATAAAGAGAAATGCGCTCCGTTCTTATCATTGTTTGCTACTGGTTGTTCTCTGCCCAATAGTAAATGTAATTCTTGTCCCGGTGCAATCTTGAACCATCTTCTAATCGCCAACAAATTATCTGGCACATCTACGGGCGATAAACCGATGATTTCACGGTAGAATTTAGCACTTACTTTCAAATCTTTTACGGCTAAACCAACGTGGTTGTAAGAAAGAATTTCAATCCCTTTTTTAGGTGTATCTTGGGCAAAAGTTTGAGAAGCAAAGCCAGTACACATCAAAAGGGCAATCATCAAGCGAATAGTTTTCATGGATTGAATTTGGTTGTTTATAAATTTCCTTTTTTTAATTCTTTCACCGCATAATCGGCCGCACGAGCGGTCATTGCCATATAAGTAAGCGATGGATTTACGCAAGATGCCGAAGTCATAAAAGCACCATCGGTCACAAACACATTTTTGCAAGCCCAAACCTGATTCCACTTATTGAGTACCGAAGTTTTAGGGTCATGACCCATGCGGGCTGTTCCCATTTCATGAATTCCCAAACCCGGATAGCTCATCTCGTCATAAGCGTTCACATTTTTAAAACCCGCTGCTTCTAGCATTTCAGCGGCATCGTTTTTCATATCCACCCGCATTTTCAATTCATTCTCCTTAAACTCAGCATCCATTCTTAAAACAGGTTGCCCCCATTTATCGGTAATTTCTTTAGAGAGTTCTACTTTGTTTTCGTAATAAGGCAAGCATTCACCAAAACCGCCCAAATCCATACTCCAATTACCGATTTGTGTTTGTTTATTTTTGAGCGAAGCACCAAATTCCTCCTCTTCTCCCGACTGTCGGTATCGTCTTGCACCGCCTTCGTAACCAAAACCTCGCAGATAATCACGTTTATCAGTACCAATATTACGGAAACGTGGCACATAACCACCTACTGGATTTCGCCCTTTGTAGTACTTATCTTTAAACAATTCGGTTTCGCCATAAGCGCCAATTCTGAAATGATGATCCATCAAATTATGTCCTAACTGACCGCTATCATCCATCCCATTCGGGAAACGATTGGAAGTAGAGTTCAACAAAATAAAAGTAGAACCCAAAGCAGAAGCATTCAAGAAAACGATTTTAGCGAAAAACTCATGCCATTCACCTGTGCGTTCATCAATTACTCTTACGCCTTTGGCTTTCTTTTTCTGTTCATCATAAATAATCGAATTGACGATAGAATGAGGACGAACAGTAAGATTTCCAGTCTTTTGGGCAGCGGGTAAAGTAGCAGCCTGCGAACTAAAGTAAGCACCAAAGGGACAACCACGCATACACATATCTCGTGACTGACAGGAAGCTCGCCCAAGAGCAGTCTGTTCGGCAGTAGGTTGTGTAAGATGCGCCCCACGCCCATGAATTAAATAACGATTGGGGAATTTCTGACGAATTGTTTTCGAGAAATGTTCTTCGGCACAAGTAAATTCTATCGGTGGTTGGAACTCGCCATCGGGTAAATGTGGAAGTCCGTCACGAGAACCGCAAATGCCAGCAAACTTTTCAGCATAACTATACCAAGGGGCAATGTCTTTGTATCTAATTGGCCAGTCGATTCCAATGCCTTCTTTCAGGTTAGCTTCAAAATCTATATCACTCCAACGCAAAGAAACCCTTCCCCACATCAACGAACGTCCACCCACATGGTATCCACGAATCCAATCAAAACGCTTGGTTTCGAGATAAGGATTTTCTAAATCGTTTACAAAATGTTCGTGAGTAGATTCTGTAATGGTAAAACCAGTACGGTTTTGAATAGGATGTTTGGCGATAATATCAAGAGGAACTTTACCGCCATGTTCAAAATTCCAAGGGTCTGTCAAGGCAGTTTTATAGTCTTTTACGTGTTCAATATTACGCCCACGCTCTAGCACGAGTACTTTTAGTCCTTTCTGCGAAAGCTCTTTAGCAGCCCAGCCTCCGCTAATACCCGAACCCACTACAATGGCATCAAAAGTGTTTTGTTCAAAATGGTTATTGTTGATATTCATTTTTAGGAAAGTTGAATAATAGTATTTGGGATAAAAGTAAAAAATATCTTTGTAAACCCATGCAAACCTGTGGGGTAGGAAAAAAGAAAGTAATCAGGTATTGAAAGAACAACATCATGAATTTTTACTTTAAAATTATTTATCAAGAAAATCTAATACTCATCTATCAATAGATGTTGTTTTATTTTCTTATCTTGAAATCAACATTCAATCGTATTTAAACCAACAATTAAAACGGAAGTATTAACTATGGAAACACTCACGGTACAAACAATTATCAAAGCTCCAATAGAAAAAGTTTGGAAGTGTTGGACTACTCCAACTGACATTATTCAGTGGAACAATCCGTCGGAAGATTGGGAAACGACCAGTGTTGAAATAGATTTAAAAGATAACGGAAAGTTTATCTATAAAATGAAAGCGAAAGACGGTAGCGAAGCTTTTGATTTTACGGGTACTTACGATAAAATAATTATTAACGAATACATAGCATCTACATTATTCGATAACAGAAAAGTAATCAATATTTTCAAAGCAAATGGCGACGAAACCATTCTCATCGAAACTTTCGAACCTGAAGGAGAAACGCCCATTCCTGAACAAAAAGCCTTTACACAGGCAGTAATAGATAATTTTAAAAGATATGTGGAGGGAAGTTAAATCCATTTTCTCTATAAATCAATAGGGCTGGACTTAAGTCCAGCCCTATTGATAAAAGTATTATTCAGCAGGTTTAAACAATAATTGATACGGAATAAAAGGAATCAATTTACTTTCAAAAGGAACGGCTGGAATACCTAGTAAATCTGCTACTTCGTCTCCCAATAAAAAACGCATTTGTGCAGCTGGAAAAGATTTCAACAAAGGATTGGAAACAAAACTTTCTAAAGTTTGGAGTAATGCTTTCGTCAATAATTTACCTTCTTCCGATGGTCTGAATTGACGTTTAGCAATTACTTTATCCAGTGTAAACGCTTCTCTGAGATTATTGGGGATTAATTCTTTTTCAACGCCCATGATATTACTGATTACATTCCAAAGATGTAAATAAGCCTCTGCTTCAGTACTTTCAGGTGCTTTCCCCGATTTCCTCAGTCCACGAATTACGATGTATGAAAATGCCCCGTTCGTTCCCGCCATGTCTTCTTGGTTTACTGGTTTTCCCCAAGTATCATCCCAAGAACCGTGATATTCAGAGAAAAAACGAATGGCTGCATGCATTAATCTTACTTTCAATATTTTACGGAAAGCGATTCCATTCTTCCAGTTTTTTTCTTGCATCACTGTAAAAATAAACTCGCCTGTTTCTTCTAGTCGTTTTAAAGTATCGTTCTGAATTCTTTGTGATTTTGCCAATACTCTCGCTCCGTCTGCACCAGCATAACAGTAAGGCAAAGCCAAACAAGCCAACATAATACCAATACGCTCTTGATTTTCTTGGAAGAAATTCATTCCTTTTTGCATCATTCTATAATCAGCAAAATCGGGCAAAACAGGTTTTTGATTCACAAAATCATTCACAAAACTCAAAGAGTACTCCTCTTCATTGGTATTAAGCCATTTAAAAAAATCTCGTAATCCCACCATTTCAGTTTGCTGAAATACTTGTAGAATGATATTATCGGCTACTTCATCACCAGTTTGGCGAAGCTTGTCCATTAATTCATTAGAAAACGAGCGTGTTGGTTTGATGGGTTTCATTTTTCTGGGGACTTTAGGATTTTAGGACTGGAGGACTTCAAGACTTTAGGAATTGGAATTGAAAGAGAATATGATTTCATTATATTCTCCTTTATTCACAAAGAATAATCATTCATTGCTAGAAAAAACTATATAGTGAACCTCCAAATCAAGCAAGTTGTTCAACATAACCAAAAATCTTTAAGCCCAAAATCATCACATCTTTAAGTCCTACAGTCTTAAAGTCCTAACTCCTAAAGTCCTAATAAAATTTCTCCCCTCTCAACCCACCATTTCATCTTAAATTCCATCTTATCTTTAGAAACTGAATTTGTTAGCTATTGCTTTAAATTATGCCAGATAAACTTTCATCCTATATTGAAGAATTTCAAAAAGGGAATCATCTTATTTTCGAGAAGATTTACCAAATCATTTCGCCAAAAATGTTTGGGGTATGCTTGCGTTATGCGGCTGATAAAGATGAAGCAAAAGATATTTTACAAGAAAGTTTTATTAAAATTTATCATCAACTGAAAAACTTTAGAAACGAAGGCTCTTTTGAAGGTTGGGCAAAACGAATAGTGGTAAATACTGCTTTAGAATATTTCAGAAGTAAAACCAAATGGAAAAACATTGCTTTTGAAGACTCAGAGGAAGTTTATGACATAGAAAGTGAAGATGATATTTTAGGCTATTTATCCAATCAAGAAATTTTACAACTGATTCAAGAATTACCGCCTTCTTACAGATTAGTGTTCAACCTTTATGTTTTTGAAGGACTAAAACACAGAGAAATTGCCGAACAATTAGGTATTGGAGAAGGTACTTCTAAATCAAATTTGGCAGATGCCAGAAGAATTTTACAGAAAAAATTATCGGGAGTAACGAAATAAAAAAGACAATGGAAAATAACCAAGAACATAAATTAGATAACTTTTTCAAAAAGTCGCTTGAAAACCAATCCTTTCCTCCTCCAGAAAATCTTTGGGAAAGTATTGCTGCTGAGACAATTGGCAAAGAAAGCAAAGGCATTAACCCATTGGCAAAATATGCAGTTTCATCTTTAGTACTTTTAATAATTATGGGTTTAGGATATTGGTTACTGAAAGGTAATACAACTGATGAAATCGTTAGTAAAAAGATGAGTTCAGAAGTAATGAGTAGCGATTTAGTCACAGATGTTGTATCTCGTCAGCCCTCCAATGTGAATGAGTTAAAAAATCATCAAACAGTAGGTCAAACAACAAGTAATATCCTTGATATAACTGAAAACTCAAATATGAGTAAAATAAATACTAAGAGGAAAAGCAATGTTTCAAGCCAAGCTTCTATTGACAAACAAGCTACACAAAACAGCAAGCCAATCGTTGAAAATGTAATCATTACCGATGAAGGTAATCATGGTGCTGTACTTTTAACAGAAAATAAAATACTAGAAGTAAATCTATCTAAAATACTTTCCAAGCATACTGTGTTCAATGATTTATCAAATAAAAATCAACAATTACTTAAAGAAAAGATTCGTCCATTAGAAGTATTTGAAGAAGATTTACCAGAAGAATCGCCGAGAAAAACAGGCTCTAAATTAAGTTTAAAACATCCAATCGTCTCATTCGACTATGGCGTTTCATCTAATACTTGGAAGTTTAAGTCTGAAAACTCGTTGGTTTATAATGTAATTTATCCTGAAAAAAGTTCTTCTACTTTTCTAAAAGCCAATGTTGCTTGGAATCTTACAGCAAAATCAAGATTGGGAATCAGTGCTGCTTATCATATATACAATTTGGGAAAACCTTATTATAATATCCCTATATGGAGTAGCTACTGGGCTGCTCCATCAGTATATTTGAATACTAAAAATGGCGAACAATATTACAGTGCAATTCTACCTTTAGGTACAGTAAATATTCCTGCTGAAAGATTTGCAGAAGTAGTAAAACTAACTCCAGATACAATTTACAGCGTAAGAAGTATGTTAATGACGCAAGACCACCGCATGACAACCTTTACTTTAGGAATTACTTCTCAAAATGATATTTTAAACTTACAAAGCAAGAAGAATAAACACCTCAATTTGAAAATATATGGTATTGCCGATTTTACCTTTCAAAGACAAATAAGCTATCGATACATAGCAAAGGATGTTATCTCAAGCATTTTTTGGACGGGTGGAACAATCAATAATAATGAAAAGGAGATTAGCTACGACAGCAAACATCTTGAAAATGGCTCAAACTTTATTTTTGGAGCGAGAGTTGGTTTGGGCTTAGGTTGGAAATTTACGCCCAAATTAGGTTTGCATCTTGAAGGAACAACACAAAATTCATTCAATTCATGGGTAAAAAACCAAGAAGTAAATACCTATTTAAGAAACAATGGGATTAATGTTGGGATTAATCTTAGTTTGTAAATTTTTAGAAAGATTCTCTGGATACTCAAAAAATACCCAGAGAATCTTTCCAATATTTTTAGGCTTTATAGGGTTCAAAAATATAATCGGATGGGTCGAATGCAGTTGAAGCTAATACTAATAAAATGGTATTGGGTTTGAAATTTTGCATGATATGCCAATCTCTCGGTTCAAGAATTAGACATTTATCAGGAGTATCCAATAAAAAAAGCTCTTGTTTTTCTCCATTATGGTTTACAATTTCACAAGAACCTTGAATACAAATGGCAGCTTGTCGGGTTTCATGATGCCTATGTCCACCTCTTGATGATTCATCAACACCGTATATATAAAACAACCTTTTTACTTCGAATGGAATGATACGATCTAGAACCGTTAATGAACCTCTGTTATCGTGAAAAGTTTTTAATGTTAAGAGTTCAGCCATTTATTATTATGTATGTGTTTATCTATTAAATTAAGAATTTCAACATCGTGGCTAGTTTTAAATTTTCTAGCAAAAAGATGTTCAGATTTCATTAAACTATCAAAATCTTCAACACCAAGCGTTTTGGGATGTGCTCCCCCAGCCGACCAATCTAAATATCTTGCATGATTGTTTGTTATTGCATCTCGATAACAAGAGTTCATTAAAATAGTTTGAAAAACAAACTCGTCACAGCCCCAAGTATATAGAAAGAAATTTAAAAAATTTCTATTCCCTTCAACTGTTTTTACTACATAATTAGCCGCATCTTGCGTTAACGTCCAAAACATTGCCTTGCCATAAATAGTAAGTTCTTTTGGTATTTTTCTTGGA
Organism: Arcicella gelida; assembly: GCF_034931025.1. Lineage (NCBI taxonomy): Bacteria > Pseudomonadati > Bacteroidota > Cytophagia > Cytophagales > Flectobacillaceae > Arcicella > Arcicella gelida. The sequence continues at coordinate 84,995 of NZ_JAYGIL010000019.1, forward strand.
GCAAGAAAAACATTAATCAGCCATTCAAGCTTATATTTTCCTATGAATGTAAAGTTTACTAAATGAAAACGATTTAGTTTTGGAATATCTTCTTTTACATCCTTTTCAATATTTATGGCTTCGATAAATTGTTTTCCTTGATTAGCTTTCAAAAACGCTAAAATATATTCTAAAGGCTTAATTGGATAATCTTGTCCACTCATAAAGTTGATATAATCATACTTTTTTCCTGTTGCTTCAATTTCTTTTATACAACTAAAAGTGGCTTTAACAGTATTATATCCAGCCCATCTTACTTCAACACGATTTTTGATTAGGTACACATTTTGAATATCATTTAAATATAGGTGTGGCTTTATATCTATTTTTTCATCAACATGAATATAGAAATCTGAGTCTGGATGCCACAGATTCATAATCATTCTTTCAGTCTGCTTTGGGTCAGTATAAGTTAATATTAAGTGAGCTAATTTCATATTTCGTCTAGGATAATATTTGCAATTAGATTATAAAAATAAATAATTATACCCCGTTTACCAATGTTTTTACATTAAAATAACAAAGTATTTCCTCACTTGTAAAATATTTATAAACGCTGAAACAAGCGTTTTATCTGTCCATTTATTAACCAAGAAGCATCCCTGTTTATTGTTCAGTTAGTTTTTAAAACACCATCGAAAAGCATCAGTATGATTTGTTAATCTTATTTTGGAGATTCATTTGTTGGAACAACCAATAAATGCCTAGATGAATGGAGAAAAGGTAGTTCCAACTTTCTTTTAGAAAGATTTATTGTTTCTTTGAACTTGGATAAATATACCAAAGCTATGCCATCAAAGATTTAGCACATTCAAAGTTTTATTTTTTTTGGGGGGTGACTTTTGAGGAAGGATAATAAGAAATAGCAAAGAAAATTAATAATGAGGAATAACAATTTTGTCTATTTTAGCTTAGACAAACCTAGCAATTTGTCTAAGCTAATGAAGTTATTCAAATACAATCAAATCTTAAAACCGATTGTATCTTTTAAAAATGTTTTACTGATTTCTGCTGATTGTAAAGGTGTACGTGTTTTTTCTGGTACGCCATCTAGTTCTACGATTGCCCATTTTTTGTACTTAATCTTTTCGAGATTATCAAATACAGCTTTCAAATCCACATTTCCTTGTCCTAATTCTACAAATTTATAGGCTTTGGGGTCATTAAGCTTATCTGCCAAAGGACATTTTACATCTTTAATATGTAATGCACCGATGATGTCTTTATATTGTAAAACTGCCTTTGCAGGAATACCTCCTCCTTGATGATAATGAGCAACATCCAATAATAGTTTCATGTATTTCGGATTCATCGCCTGTACAATTACATCTACTTCTTCGGGGGTTTCTCCTAATTGGTGCATGTGATTATGATAAACAGCTTGTACTCCTAAATCAGCCGTTTGTTTTCCAATTTCATTCATGACGAAAGCCAAACGTTTTAATTCCTCGGTTGTTGGCAATCTATCTTTCGGACGCACAGAATTAGTTAATTGAATAGCGTTTCCACCCAATGCTTTTACAAAACTTGCATGGGCTACGTGATAATCAATAGTACTTGCTTCTTTAGCGGGATCAATCTCAACATTTCCACTAGAAAACATTGCTAAAGACAAACCATTAGAAGCGATTACGTCTTTCAATTCTTGCACTTTTGTTTTATAAGTATCATAAGCGTTGGCTCTTAGCTGAACCCCTTTGAAGCCCAAAGAAGTAATATCTTTCATGGCATCAAGATCTTTTCCTCCCCAAGTAATGGCAGAATATGCTAATTGAAGATTAGGTACTTTAGCCAGACTTTCAAAAGAAAACAAAGAAGCAGAAGCTAATAAACCTGCTTGATAAAGGAAATCACGACGAGAAATTTCAGACATTTTCTTAGTTATTTTAGGATATGTAATACTGTATGTCAAAAGTATAAAGCAAGTTTAAACTACTGAAATTCTGAGATTAAAAATATATTTTCACACTCTAAGCTCTCTCAAAATCTTTAATGCTCGACTCTTAAATCCTGGAGATTGATATGGTAATTGTTCTTCTAATATAAATTTCAACTCAGTTTTAAGTTCAGGATAATGCTTGCTGATATTGAACAAAACCGTCATTGAAAATGCTTTGATTGCAACCGCTTCTTCATGGTTACTCAAGTATTGAAAACAAATATCTGCCGCAATTCCATGTAATTCTTCTGGGATTTCAACAGTTTGTAACACTCGTATTGTATTACGTTTAATGGCATCGTGTAAATTATCTTGCTTGAGATTCAACAGCATTTTTTCAATGTAGGGAAGTACCAAAAAACTCCAATGATCAATACAATGCGACATAATATTTGCAGCATGCTGGTTTTTCCTGCTATTTCCTTCAAAGAAAACAGTCATTAATTCATCAAATCTTGCTGAATTTCCATCAATCCAATCAATGATTATAGCAAATTTTTCTTTTGAAAATCGTTCTGGAATGGCTTCTTTGATATTCATCTTACAAAAACTTTATCTCTATTCTTCGGTTTAGTTTTCTATTCTCTGCAGAAGTATTTGGCAAAAGTGGTTTGGTTTTTCCATATCCTTCTGATTTTACCATGGCAGGATTGATGCCTTTCTGCACTAAATAGTCTCTGACAGATTTGGCTCTTTTCTGAGATAAAATTAAATTCTCTGCATCCTTTCCAACATCGTCTGTATGTCCAGAAACTTCAATCGGTAAACCTTTATTCTCATTCAGCAAAAGTGTTAATTTATCCAATTCAATCATCGATGCTGGTTGTAATTCCCATTTACCCGTATCAAAAAAGATATTATTTAATATTTCTTTAGCATTCTTTTGAATAGGTTCAAGTGAAATATTAAGTATTTTATCAGTCCCGATTTGTTGTGATAAATCTACATTGATACTCTTGAAAAAGTAACCTTTTTTATTCACAAAAATGGCGTATTCATTGCCAGCCGTAAGTACGAAAGTATAGCTCCCTGTTTGATTATCAGCAGTGAACAAGCCTATTTTTTCTTTATCTTTCAAAGAAACTAACTCAATATTAGCTGATATTTTTTGCTTGGTTTGTGCGTCAGTAACAATTCCTTTTAAGAAAAAAGTAGGTTTAAATTTACTCTGTAAACTTTCGGGCAAAGTAATTTCTACAATTTTTGCTCTACGAATTTTATCATCTTGACTTCTTTCCAAAGAATAATAAGCTTTTTTACTATCCGAAGTAATATATAAAGCAACTTGATCTTCATGTGTATTCAATGGAAAGCCTAAATTTTCTGGAGTACTCCATTTTCCTTGTTGATTTTCAGCAAAAAACAAATCCAATCCGCCCATTCCAATGTGTCCTTCGGAAGAGAAAAAAAGCGTTTTCCCGTTGGCATGAATAAAAGGCGAAAGCTCGTCTTCGCTGGTGTTGATGACATTGCCAAGATTTTGTGCTTTCGTCCAGACATTCATTGAATCCAAAGTACTCAACCAAATATCTCTTTTGCCAATACTTCCTTTTCTATCCGAAACAAAATACAGCGTTCGCCCATCCGCAGAAAGTGAAGGCTGTGATTCCCATTCGCCAGAATTGATATTTGACCCTAAATTTTGTGGTGACGACCAATCATTTCCTTCTTTATAAGTAATGAATAAATCACAACTTCCGAAGCCTCTTCTACCTCCGCAAGAAGTAAAAACTAAAGTTCTACCATCAGCAGAAATAGAAGCTGTTCCTTCATTTTCAAGCGTATTGATTTTATCAGAAATAGAAACAGGAACAGACCAAGTACTGTCTTTAAATACAGATTGATAAAGGTTTTCATCTTTATCCTGTTGACCCGTAAAAATAAGCGTTTCACGGTCGGCAGAAAGTACGGGGAAGTATTGAGAATCAAAACGATTGACCGTTTTAGGGAGTTCAATTGGCGTAATCTTCAGCGGATTTTCTAAAGACTTGAGAGCAAACTTACAGCTTTCTAAACGAGCCAAATATCTTTTTTGGTTAGAGAAAGTAACCGCTGGCTGACCTTTTTCTAAATAGACTAAAGCCTTTTGGTAATCACCTTTTTTAAGGTACAATTGTCCTACTTGTTGCGAAGCTATTTCTGTAACCGAACTTTTTTCTTGAGCATTTACTGCCTTTTCGTAGTTGAGAATGGCATTGCCAAATTGGCGGCTTTGTTCATATAATTTTCCTAAATGGAAATAAGGTTCAGCAAATAATTTGTCTCTTTCAATGGCTTCTTCAAATTCATTATAAGCCGTTTCTAAATCTCTTTCTTGCAAAGCCTTTAAGGCATTTTGGTAAGCCTCAAGTGCTTTTTTGTTAGTGGAAGAAAGTACATTTTGAGACTTAATAGAGAAGGATAAAGTAGTAAAAAAGAAGAGCAAAAAAAGGAATCTCATGTCTGGAAAATTTATTAGAACAAAAGAATTTATTTTACAAAAACGGCAAAGGATTTAGTTAATGTTGATGCTCTTTTAAGAAATTAACGAATCCCCAAAATGTTTGTTAATAACAAACATTTTAGTTCAAACGAAAGGTATCATATTTTTATAAAAACAATCAGTAGCGGCAACCCTTGCGGTTGCCCTTCCATTGTTGTGCGGGCAACCGCAAGGGTTGCCACTACAATTAAAATATAAACTCATAAATTTTGCATAACCAATTCCACCATTAAGGAATATCCATAAACTTATGTACTTGTAACGAAATTCTCCATTTCGGATTGTTCTTGATGTACTCTATGATTAGCGGAAGCATTTGTTCCATTCTACTCCATTCAGGTTGAAGATATAACATACAATCGGGCGAAACCACTGAGGCAAAACTTTCAGCCCATTCAAAATCTGATTGATTGAAAATAATTACTTTCAATTCATGTGCTTTAGGATAAATTTCAGGATTGGGCGATTTGAATTTTTTAGGTGAAAAACAAATCCAATCCCAAGCTCCCGTTACTTGTTCACAAACGCCAGATGTTTCTATATTGGTTTCAAAACCTGCTTGATGCAAAGCTTCAGTAAGTTCATCTAAATTGTGCATCAAAGGCTCGCCGCCTGTAATTACCGCCAAGCGTCCTTCATGAGCAGAAGCTTCCGCCACAATTTGACTAATACTTAATTTTGGATGTGCGTTTATGTCCCAAGATTCTTTCACATCGCACCAGTGACAGCCGACATCACAACCGCCCAAGCGGATAAAATAAGCGGCTCTGCCTTGGTGAAAACCTTCGCCTTGAAGCGTATAAAAGGCTTCCATCGTAGGAAGTGACTGATTGGAAGGAGGAATTGCTATATCGTTTTGCTCTTTTGTCATGAGTGTAATATAAGTAAAATACAAAGACAAAATTAGCACATTTCCCGCAGTAAATTGTTGTTGGGCTTTGAAAGCTGTAAAAGGCTTGGATTTGATGGTGCTGAGGATTAATTGTAGATGTATTTAAACTCATGGCATGACTCTGAGTCATGCCATGAGTAACAAACTATTTATCAACACTTCTAATTTCTTTCTGAACTAGTAGAAAAGCAGTCATTCGTAATACTTTATTCGCTTAAAAACAGAATTCATTTTAGGTACAAGTGACGCTACGCTTAAATCTGTCCTTTATAATTTGGATCAAAATCTACCATCCATTCAATTCCGTATTTGTCTCTAAACATTCCAAAGTATGAACCCCAAGGACTGTCGGCAATAGGCATTTCAATTTGTCCGCCTTCCGAAAGTCCGTGAAATAATTTATCGGCTTCTTCTTTGTTTTCTGCACTGATTGAAATTTTACTTCTGTGTTCGTTTTCGTTTGTGCGTCCCATAATTTCGGGAACATCATTAGCCATCAGAACGTTGTTGCCAATTGGCAAAGCAATGTGCATTATTTTGTTGGCTTCATGGTCTGGGACTGAAAATTCAGAGCTAGCAAGGTCTTTGAAACGCACAATCGTTGCGAATTCTCCGCCAAATACAGATTTGTAAAAGTTAAATGCTTCTTCAGCATTTCCGTTAAAGTTAATGTGAGGATTGATGAGTGCCATAGTTTTATAAGTTAAGTTCTTTATATACAAACCTAAGCTTTAACACTCAATAAACAAGGTCGGAAAGCGACAAAAGAGAGGTTCTTTGTGCCAAGTTTTGATATTAGGTGCGTTGCTTACACAAGTGTTGTTGGTGAACAAACACCAACAACGGCAGAAAGGTACGAGTAATTTGAGGCAGTTTTTGTTTCCATCAATGTAGTAGTCCTATTTTGTTCTTTATTATGTCTTTCAATTCTATTGCTTCCATTTGGTCTATTCCGCTTGTTGCTGTGATAGTCTCATAGCCATAAGAAAAAGTGATTTTTATTTTGTCAGTAATCCTAAGAAGTTGGAGCATTGCTGTTGGTCCTTCCGAAACAGTTTCGTCTTTAATATCAATGTTTTTAACCTCTGAAAGATTGTATGTTTTTGTCTTTGTCCAAAGTGGCGATAGCTTGCTTAATTTTAACTCGTCACTACTAATGTATATTTCCTTCACTCCTTTTAATTGCCATAGAAGTCCTTTCAAAGTAAAATAGACTACAATTAATGAAAGTATAAAAATCGAAATTCTTTCTAGTACAGATAGTTCATATGCAAAAAACAAGGATTGAATTAGTGCATTTGTAAATTGAAGAGTAATTAATGATAAGAAAATTATTAATGCCCAACTTTTTCTTTTTGGAGTCGAGATTGTAATTCCTGTGTCTGTCTCAATAATATTTGATGTCATTTTTTTCGGTACTTCCATTTGTATTGGTGTCTTTTAAAGTTGTATATAACTCGCTAATAAGCGAAAGATTTGTAGTGCTTTTTGTAATATTCAGAATTAGCCTTTATAATATGATTTTGATAATTGGTGCGTTGCTTACGCAAGTATTGTTGCTGAACAAACACCAACAACGGCGGAGTCTGAGACTGCATTTTATTTATCGTTCTAAGTCAAAAAAGACTTAGAACAGCGAGGGAATCTTGTTTATTGTAGCTTCATTGACGTTTTCGCTTTTAACTCGCCTGCAACATCAGGTCTGTAACATTTGACATACTTGTCAAAAGCTTCTTGTATAAATGAGGCAACCCAATATTGAGAATCTTCTTCCGGCGTCATGCCCATATCAAGATAATCTACGTAGTCAGACGACATCATATAGTGGTCATTTAGATAGAACAGATAAGCGAAATGCTGAACAAAAATTGCAATAAAGTCATTTTGAAAGTGATTGATAGCTTTTACTCTGCCTTCAAGTCGAGTTTGATTGTCATTAAGTAACAGGTTATGATAGAAATTATAATGGGTATGGTCGTTACATCTTTCTCTGATTTCTTTGTATAGCTTATCTTTTTGCAATAAGTCAGTTATTGGTTTGAGTTTATCCGAATCTTTAATATATTTTGAAATCACTCGATATTCTGGAATCCTTTCTTTACCACTACGCCAATTGTCAATATGTTCAACAATAAAATTGTCAATTGAAAAATGATCGTTCAAGTAAAGGTTTGTATAGATGTTAATGATTGTTGAGTCGTAATACTTTCTCAAAAGTGCGTAAGAATCATTCAGTCTGCCGCTATGCAAAGTATTTTTTATCGACTCTAAGGTCCCACTAATAGATGTGAAAACATACGTATCAAGATTAACAATTGCTTTGGTACCTAGGCTAATAAACCCCATTGTCGTGTCTGAAAGTGCTTCATAAAAAGTAACAAGTTCCGTCAACTGTCCGAAAACAGGATGTTCTAAATATTCTTTTTGAAGATTGTGTTTTGGTAGAGAGTTTAAGTCCATTCGAATGTCGTTTTAGCCTGACCACTAACTCGCTAATATGCGAAAGTTTTGTAGTGCTTTTTGTATTTTTTTGTGTTGTCCTTATTTTTTGGTTGTACTATTGATGTCGTACTTCTGCATTGTCAAACCTAATTTCCATTTTCCTAAAGTACCACTTTATTTTTTCTTCACAAACTCCTCCACATTTTCTCAAATAGAATAATAAAGCCTAATTACCCCCCAATTTTCTCCTAATTCTTTTGAAAAAATTTACCGCTTAATAAAAATACCTTTATCGTTGTCGGTTCTATTTTAAAAATCATTGATTTTAATTAGCTGAGGAATAGGCAGAGTGATAATGTTTTTTACGTCAAAGCAAATTCAACAGCAGCATTTGAATGCAGTAAAGTAGTATCAAAAATTGGGACTAAAACATCTGATTCTTGAATAAGTAAAGGTAATTCTGTACAACCAAGTACAATTCCTTCTGCACCGCTACTTATTAAGTCTGATATAATTCTTAAATAGTGTTCTTTAGTTTTTTCTTTAAAAATTCCTTTTCCTAATTCGTCATAGATTGTATTATGTAGAAATTCTCTGTCATTTTCATTTGGAATTATAACTTCAATTCCTTGTTCAAACAGTTTTGATTTAAAAAAGTCAAGTTCCATTGTAAATTTTGTTCCCAATAAACCTACTTTTTTAAGTCCTTTTCTTTCTATTTCGTTGGCTGTTGCCGTGGCAATATGAATCACTGGAAGCCCTGTTTCTTTTTCAAGTCTGTCTGCAATTCGGTGCATCGTATTTGCACACAAAACTATTCCAGTTATACCACTTATTTTTAAATTATTGCAAGCTTCTAGCACTAATTGGAAAGTCATTTCCCAATTGTCTGTATTATTATATTTTTTGATGTCAGCATAATTAAACGAATAAATGACACATTGAGGAAATTCAAGTCCACCCAATTTCTCATTTACGCCTTGATTGATGAATTTATAATATTCAACGGTCGAAACCCAACTGAATCCGCCAATAAGTCCAAGTATTTGCATATTATTTATTTTTGATACGTTTCTACAAAATGAGCCATAACTCGTAAACATACGATTGTTTATGCCTTTTTCTAAAAATAAGTAATTGTTATAAATAAAGCTATTATTTATTTTTTGGAATTATCAAACAACTCATTTTCAACGAATTAAATCTTAAAACCCTAAAAAATCTGTTTCTCAACAATACAAAATACGAAATATAAAAATCACAGTCTAAACCACAAATACTTTATTAAGCGTTATTCTTATTTATTTTGGCGTTATGTCACTTACATTTAGTGATAAGCCTTCTAAATCTTTATATATGCCTCTTGCATTTAGTGATAAGGCACTTTAATCTTGATAATTGACATTTACATTTAGTAACATGCCATTTTAATCTTTATATATGTCTCTTGCATTTAGTGATAAGCCATTTTAATCTTTATATATACCACTTGCATTTAGTAACAAGCCATTTTAATCTTTATATATGCCACTTACATTTAGTGATAAGGCATTTTAATCTTGATGTATGCCATTTGTATTTAGTGATAAGCCTTCTAAATCTTTATATATAGCATTTGCATTTAGTGAAATCTCAATTCTTTTTACAATGTTCTGACTATTTTAATTCAACAGATGAATTTAAGTAAATATCAAATCATCATTCAAGACGTGCTAAATCATGTTTTAAGGCGTTTTCTGTTTTTTGAGGGGCAAACTTTGAGCCATCAATTCAACGAGGCGAAAACCTCTTAAACATTCAAAAAATGAAAATGCAAATCAAATTACTTCTTTTTATTTGTTCGCTGTTAATCACTTTCATCGGACAAGCTCAAACAGAACCTTCTCGTGTAAGCTTTACTATCAAAAATCCTTCTCTCAAAAATATGCAGATTGGCTTTAGTAGTTACAATACGCAACTACAAAAAATTACGGGTGGCTATGGTTATGGCTTAAATGCACTGGCTTCGCACGCTGTTAATTTACCATCAAATGGTAGCTGTACTTTCTGGTTCACTTACAACTAATGCTTGGTTATTGTTGTAGCGTTTGTTTTAATTTACTTAAATGTAAAGCTCTTTTTATTCGTGGTCGATTGTATCGTTGGAGGAAAATTGGATACAGATTTAGTAGGATATTTAATATTAGTAAGGACAACGATTGAAGAACTCCAAATTTGAAGGCAACGCAAACATTAAAGACAAAGACAATAAGCAAAATAATAGTATGTCCTAATTCAGATTTCTTTGTCTGGTAGTATAAATTAGTCAAGGCACTGGTATTTTTTTCTATTGGGTTAGCTTTTCTTATTACTTTTTCCCAACCAACGATGACCAATAATTTTCTAAAAAAATTAACGCCAAGATACTCATATATTTTCCCTCTATGTTCCCATGCTTTTTCCTCATAGTAAGACGATGTAAGTGGGCTTTTTAGGGTTTCGATAAATGTTGATACCAACGCCATCAATAAAAAGTTAAGAATCCAAGCGAATACAAAACTTTCCATTTTGTAGAAATGAACCAGTGTATAAATTGAGCCAAGAGTGATAACAACTATTGCGATTAATAATAAATTCTTTTTCATTTGTTTAGGGTCATGAGGTTTTGCTTAGATAACCTTAATGGACAAACGCAAGTAACTGAAAATCTAAGACTTACATTATTTCGTTGGATTAGGCACAATTATTTTTTATCAGGTTTTCCGTACTTTTTCAATTTTATCTAATGGCAAACCTGTTAATTCTGCAATAGTCGGATTGTCAAAATCTTTTAAAATCAGTTTTTCAGCTTACTAATCCAATTTGATAAAACAAAATCTCGAAAATATAATAAAAACGCTTGATAAGTACATCCTATCAAGCGTTTTATTAATCTTCAGCTTTTTCTCGTCCATCTGCCATTCTTACGATTTTAGGCGAAAATTTCGCTAACACTTTTATCAATTCTTCCTGAGCAGCCATTATTTTATTGATGTCTTTGTAGGCTTGTGGGGCTTCGTCTAAATCTGCTCCAATCAACTGTACTCCTGCCTTTTCAAGTGCTTCTTTTAAATCACTTTTGCTAATCATTCCCAAAGCTTTGGTTCTCGACATTTTTCTTCCTGCACCGTGCGAAGCAGAATTAATGCCTTCATCAATTCCTTTTCCACGAATCACAAAACCCGGCTGGGTCATCGAAGCAGGAATAATGCCTAAATCGTTTGCTCCTGCTGGTGTTGCACCTTTTCTATGCACCATGATTTCTGTACCATCTGCCAATTGTTCTTTCCAAGCAAAATTATGGTGGTTTTCAATGCGTTTCAATGGATTTTGATTCATCGCTCTGGCAATTTTATTATGAATTTCATGATGATTCGCCGAGGCATAATCACCTGCTAAATTCATTGCCAACCAGTACTCTTGTCCTTCGTCGGTATTCATATCCAACCAAGCCAAATGTTTGGCTTCTTTTGGCAAACGAGTTTTATTCATGGCAATTTTTGAATAATGATTCGCAATATTGCCTCCCAAACCCCTTGAACCAGAATGCGAAAGCAAGGTTAAGTATGAACCTTTAGGCAGATTCATTAAATCGTCCTCTGCCAAAATTTCTAAAATACCCCATTCAACAAAATGATTTCCTGTACCAGAAGTACCCAATTGACGGTAAGCTTTGTCTTTCAAATCACGAGTAATTTTTATTGCTCCCCATTCCGAACGGTCGAATAATGAATCATCAAATTTCTTCCCAGACTCCGCTCCCATTCCGAAAAAAGTATTTTCGGTAAGTACTTTTTTCAACAATTTATCTTCTTTTTGAATCATATTGGCTGGCAAATCGAAGATACTCATACACATTCGGCAAGCAATATCAACCCCAACTGCATAAGGAATAATGGTGTTGGCGGTTGTCGCCAATACGCCACCAATAGGCAAACCATAGCCTTGATGAGCATCGGGCATCAAGGCTCCTGCTACCGAAATGGGTAATTTCATGGCAGTTTGCATTTGGTTTAATGCTCCTTGTTCAATTTGATTCGCTCCATAAATTTTATAATTCAAAGCTTCTTCTCTTAAATCTACGTCAACATTTGCTTGGCGACCAACTTTTTTAATTTCAAAAACAGGTTTGGCATTTTCGGCTTCTACCAAAGCTTTTCCATAGTCCGACAATACGATTTCTTGACCTATTTCCTTTAGATGTTTGGTGTAAAGGGCAAGATTTGTTAATTTATTTTTAGAAAAAGCGTACTTTTTAGGGGAATCTATCATTTGGGCAAACATCAAAATCACCTGATTTTTGGGATAAACCCCATGACCAATCAGACCATTGGCTACTCTTGAAAATTTGGCTAAAGCCTCCTCCGTTTCCACGCCCAAAGCTTTTAATTCTTCTTGGACGATGGTTTCTTCTTGTAAAATGTTCATTGGTTTTAATTACTTTTTAATAAGTGATTTTAAAAGTTTACAAACGAGTTTATATCATTAAACAAATAATTTACTTCTCTTTAATTTACTCCCCAAAGTTGCAAACCCACAACGCAGTCTTTTTGCGTAGTAAAAATTATTTTCTATTTTTAGTGAAATATTTTAAAAATCACAATTCAAAACTCATCCTTTAATAAGAATTGTCAACTTATTGATTTAGGGTTTCAGATTTTTAAAAAACGTTTTTTAAAAATACTTTATCCTATTTCCCGAAATCAGAAATTACAAATCTGAATTAATTAAATCTTTCGTACAGCATAATTCAAAACTCATAATTCATAACTAATTCGATATGCCTGCCAATAGAAATGCCTTGATTCGCTACAAAACCATTGATACTTGTTTACAGAACCGCCATCGAAAATGGACTTTGGAAGACTTGATAGAAAGTGTTTCGGAAGCTCTTTATGAATATGAAGGAATCCACAAAGGCATCAGTAAAAGAAGTATTCAGGCTGATATACAAATGATGAGAAGTGAAAAATTGGGTTATGAAGCGCCGATTGTTGTAATCGACAAAAAATATTATACTTATGAAGACCCCAATTTTAGTATTACCAAAACGCCTTTGACCAGTGCAGACGTTTCCAGAATGAACGAAGCACTTGATATGTTGAAGCAGTTCAAAGGTTTTTCTCACTTCAATCAGCTCAGTGAAGTAATCAATAAATTAGAAGAACATATTTACAGTAATAAAGAAAAACGTAATTCTGTAATTGATTTCGAAAAAAACGAAAACCTGAAAGGACTTGAATACTTGGATGATATTTACCAATCTATCCTTCAGAAAAAAGCGATATTTCTGAATTATCAGTCGTTCAAAGCCCGAAAAGCCAATCAATTTTACTTTCATGTTTGGTGGCTCAAAGAATTTAAAAACCGATGGTTTGCCGTAGGAGTACGACATAAACATGATATAATTACCACTTTGGCATTAGACAGAATCTTAGATTTGAAAATTGATGCAGACGCTCCCTACATCGAAAATCTAAAGTATAGTCCAGAATTGTATTATTATCATGTGATAGGTGCAACAGTAAGCCATAATATGCGGGCAAGTAAAGTAAGAATCAAAGTCAGTAATTTGCACGCTCCCTACATAGAAACCAAACCTTTGCATCATTCGCAACAAGTGGTAGAAAGAAGTAATACAGGAATTATCATTGAAATTAAAGTGCAATTAAACTTTGAGCTTGAGAAGGAATTACTCGGTTTTGGCGAAGGTTTAGAAGTATTAGAACCACCAGCTTTAAGAAAAATTATCCAGAAAAGATTGGCTTTGGCAAATGAGCAGTATCGGTAGAAACAAATTCATTGAATGTTTATGACTGATGGCATAAGTTCATTCAAGCCATCAGTAAGTTTTATTTAAAACTGTTTGTTCATATTATGGTATTCAATCTTACTCATGTATGGGAAGTAAGGCAAAGACTCGATTAGTTCCTTTGTCTTTGACTCATCAACATTTTGGAAAATTAAAACTGCCTCTTTTTTGGAAACTGAAATAAAAAAGCTCTCTAAAATATTTTCTTGTTTCCATTGATTAACAAATTCCATTTCTTTTTTAGGTAAATCAGGAGTTGATTTTATGGTATCAATTCCGCTATCAGAAAGAGTAATTAACACTAAGATTCTGTTCATATTCTTTTATTTAAGGTTGATAAGCAAATTTATCACTAATTTCTACACCTTCACAAAGGATGGTCGAACATATCAAGCAAACAGCTAATTTTTATGGTAATGCCTTATGTATTAGACTTTTATCTGTTCTACAAATCGACTATGCACCATTGAAAGTAATTTTTCTGTGTTCCAAACCCCATTCCACCATTGAATCCAGAACACTTTTGATATTTCTACCTGATTGAGTGAACTCATATTCAATCACAACTGGAATGCTATCGTGTACTGTTCTTTTTACAATGTTGTTGGTCTTGGCGACCCCGTCTTGGCGACCCCATCTTGGCGACCCTGTGAAAACAATTACAACGAAAAGCTCTTGTTGTGCTTTTGGCTTTATTTGTGTTTGTTGGCAATATTTTCTAAAAATTTAATCGGGTCATTCAAAAAGCTATAGGCATTAGAATTCCGAATACTTATTTTTATTTCTTCAAAGTCTGGTTTCATAAGTTTTCCTTTTATGTCGAAGAATAACCATTCATTTTCTTTTCCTAATTCTATCATATTTTTCAAAAACATTAAATTTTGTTCTCTTAAATCTGCACGAAAGGAAAACTCTTTGATTGTTAATGATTTTTCATCCAAAAAAATTGAGGCATCATTGTCAACTTCGTCAGTGTAGGTTTTCCAATTAATACTTGTTTTATCATTACCCCAGTTTGCTCTTTTAATAATTAGATCTATTTTTGAAACAATATCGTCCACATTAATATCGACATCTTTCCAATACGTTTCAGCATCAGATTCAAAATATCCAGTTTCTGTACTAACATCTATTTTATTAATTGAATCGTCAACTCCTTGTTTTGGAATAACCCCTAAATAATATTGATAAACTGCCATTTTGTTTCGTTTTGTTAATCTGACGCACAACTCGTTAATAAGCAAAAGCTTTGTAGTACTTTCTGAATTATTCCCAAACTAACTTTAGGATATGGTTTAGATAATTGGTGCGTTGCTTATTTTTTGCCTTTCTATCAATAACTCATTTTATTATTGTTCAGCAAATTCATCTTCACTTACTAATCGATTATAAAATTCTTCAAAAGAATTGGCAACATGAATATCTTCGTCACATTCACAATCAATCCATCTAATTGTTGGTTTATCACTTAATCTATAATCAAGTGTAATCCACCAATGACCGTCTCCTGTTAGTAAAACTTGTTTGTCGGGCAATCCCCATTCTTCTATCATATAGGAAGACTGCATGATGTTATGAGCTGAATCTGATTTTTCATCTAATACTATTCCAAATAACTCACTTAATGGAATATGATTGTCAGCCCAAGTAGTTTTAGTTCTCATTGGAAAAGCAAAACCCTTTGTATATCCTCCATTTTGCACTTTCAGTAGTTTGATAAATATTTCAGGAAGTTTTACTCCCAACTGACGTTCTGCTTGAATTATTATCTCATCTGTCAAATCTGGATTATTATAATAATTCGAATCCCAAAATTCTGTAAAATCGATTTTCATGGTATAGTCTTTTAAATGACGAACAACTCGCCAATAAGCAAAAGTTTTGTAGTACTTTCTGAATTATTCCCAAACTAACTTTATAATATGATTTTGATAATTGGTGCGTTGCTTTCGCACGTGTTGTTGGTGAACAAACACCAACAACAGCGGGAAATCGTTTTTTGTGGTTCGCTTAGAACAGCGAGGCGAGGGAAAGTTCAAAATAGGTAGTGAAAAACCCTACGCCAAGTTAGGGTTTGTTGCCTTTCTAATCTTCTGTTGTCCAAGCGTAGTCCACTCCAGTCCAACCAAAATGTTTGTCTTTATATTGTTGCATAGCTGCTTTAAATTGAGAAATAATCAAAACAGCATCACTGTTCGTTGGGAATACTTCTTCATCAAGTGAATCTAAGAATTCTACAGCTGGGTCATCCTTTAATGTGGATTTAACCTTGTTTAAAACTCGATTTGTCATTTTTACTTTTAACTCGTTCAAAGCACCATCCTGCTTCTTTTTAGATAATTCTTTAATTTCATTGAAAACAGAATCCAAAATTGGGAACAACATATCAAACTCTTCTGCCTGATTTTTAGTCGGTCTTTTTCCTATCGCATTTTTTTTCTTAAACATATTATTTCTCTTTTATTTTTTTAGGCATTATTGTTCTAATACTAGATTCTTTGCCATTAATTACCCAATACCAAGACCCAAAATCCAGTTTAACATTGTCTGCTCTTAACTTTTCAAAACAACTTAAATATTGTGTTAACATCATTGCAACATCACTGTTTGTCGGTAAATCATTTTCATCAAAAATTTCAAAATCTGAAAAAGGCTTATAATCATCGCCAAGTAGGATGTTTGAATCAGAAATGATTTTATTTACAAATTTGAGTTTGAATTTATTAAGTGCATCATTTTGAGACTTCTTAGATAACGCACTTATTTCGTTATGCAATCCTTCTAGTTGGGCTTGTAGTTTTTCAAAATTATCAACTTCTTGTTTTGTCATATTTCTAAATTTTATGATGGACAACTTCTTGTAAACTCTATGTATTTTCGTTTAATAACTTCAATGGGTAAACGTTGTTTGCTTTCGTAAACTTCTCCCATTAGTTTCAAATCATTATCGTCTAAGACCAAAATACATCTTCTTTGACCTGACCATAAATCAATAGTGTTTTGGTAAATGTTCTTAGGAATCTTATTTCTTGTAAAGATTATTCCAAATCTCCCAAAACTATCAGTCAAATACCGATTCAACTGATTTATATGTTCTCGTTCTAAAGTTTTTACATTCTTTAATTCAATAACCAATTGTCTTGAGTCATAAGCATCATAGATGTCACTTAAAAAGTCAAAAGAACGATTATTATAAAATATTAAATCCCTTATTTGTGTGCCTGAATCTGTTCTGCTTTGTTCTTTAGCAAAGTCAAGATGTGGATAAAGCAAAGAGGACATTGTTTGAACCATAAGGTCTTCATAATCTCTATCTGCGTTATCAGTTTTACCTGTTGGTAGTTTTAGAACAGATAAAATTTTTCTTTTTGAAGAAAGGACGGGTATTTGAGTGAACAATGGGTCATTTGTCAACTCTTTGTTTTCTTTCTCTTTAAGGGTGATGTATGACTGTACTACATTGTAATTGTATCTGTTAAAGTTTAAAACTTCAACACGATTGAGCTTTCCATCATAATGTTTGTCAACATCCTTGATGTAATAATTATGAAAAAAATCATCGTAGTTTATCCAAGGGACATATTTAAGCCACCTTTTTGGAGTTAAAATTATCGGTTGATTGTTATCTGGATTTAAAGGTAGATATGTTTCTTCTGTTTTAAACTTAAAGGATTTATAGTCATAGATTGGGATTGAGCACTTCTCTAATGGAATCTTCAACTTCAGGCATTGGTCTATGGTATAATCGATTAAGAACGACTTTATTAATGAGCAACTAATATCACTAATTCTGTCTTTTGAAACATTGTCAACCAACAATTGAATTTCTTCAAAATGTTGGAAACCTTGATTATGTAATTGAGGTATAGCCTTAAAAAGATTTAAAATTTCACCTGCGGTTTTTACTCCAATTTTTTTCCCTTTCCTAGTTTTGGAATTACCTAATCCTACTTCGCTACATTCTGAAAGCTCAATCAGAATATTTCTACTTTCATCTTCTTTTCCTTTTACGTAATAGTTCCCGAGTTGATTAAATAGATTGACAATACTCATATGTAGTGAATTGTCTTGTTGAGAATTAATTTTCCAAAGCAAGAAGGGGTCAACATAGAGAGGTATGTCTTCGTCCAAAAATGGTATGGCAAAATCCACTTCTTCCTGTAAGAAAGGAAGTCTGTGGAAGTCATTTAATCTTGGTCGAATTATTGTCATTATCTGTTTTAAGGTTAAGTATTCGCTAATATGCGAAAGTTTTGTCGTACTTTTTGTATTGTTATAACCAAATTTCCATTTTCCTAAAGTACAATTTTATTTTTTCTTCACAAACTCCTCCACATTTTATCAAATAGAATATTAAAGCCTAATTAATCTCTTACTTTCTCCTGCTTCTTTTTAAAAAATTTACCGTATAATAAAAATACGCTTGTCCTTGTCGATTCAATTTAAAAAAATTACTAATTTTAATTAGCTGAGAGATAGGCAGATGAATGCTATTATGGAACTCAAAGCTGATTGCTCCAAGCTACCTTATTATTGATTTCTCACTTTTCCAAAATTCAAAAAAATGGCTACAACATCAGAAACAGGTCACGCTGTAAACGTGAAAAACTTCTTTAACCTCGTTAATTTCTGCAAAGGTTTCGGCACCCAATACCAGCCTAGCAAAGTTTCTATCCAAATTCCTGCTTTAGAAAACACCTACCAGCAAGCGAAGGAGGCAATCGACGAAATTATTAGGCAAACTACTGCCTACAATATCGTTATCAATGAAAGAGCTTTATTGTTTAAGGATAATAGAACCTTATCGACTCGATTGATTAATGCTTTTGAAATGACCGATGCTCCCGATGCTACGAAGAAGGATGTAAAAGGCTTTAATCGAAAATTACAAGGAAAAAAAGCCAGTGCTGTAAAAGAAACAGATAGTACGATTGATGGTTTGAATGCCGAAGCACCTAAAACCATTTCATCTTCACAAACATCTTTTAACCAACAAGTTGAGCATTTAAAAGCCTTGGTTACTGTCTTAGAAAGTGAGCCAAGTTATGTGCCTAATGAAGTGGATTTAAAGGTAAGTACGCTAAAAAATTTAATTAGCCAACAAGATAGTGCCAATGAACAGGTTGCGATTGTTTACACGGCTCTTAGCAATGCAAGGCTAAAGAGAGATAGGATTTTGTATGGGGAAGAAACGGGTTTATATAATATCAGTTTGGATATTAAGAAATATGTAAAAGCAGTCTTCGGAGCAAGTAGTCCTGAATATAAACAAGTAACTGGGGTAAGTATTAAGGATTTCAAGAAAAAATAGGGAGCTTCAAATCCTTAGGATGTTGGAGGTAATTCGAGAGATGAAGTAACTTGACTGAGGGATTTCGCTTCTTGATTGAGAGATTTTACTTCCTGACTGAGGGATTTTGCTTCCCGACGGAGAGATTTTGCTTCCTAACAGAGAGATTTTGCTTCCTAACAGAGAGATTTTGCTTCCTAACAGAGAGATTTTGCTTCACGACGGAGAGATTTTACTTCACGACGGAGAGATTTTACTTCACGACGGAGAGATTTTGCTTCCTAACAAAGAGATTTTGCTTCCCAACTGAGGGGTTTTGCTTCCTGACTGAGGGATTTTGCTTCCTGACTGAGGGATTTTGCTTCCTGACTAAGGGATTTTGGAATCCGTACGAGAGATTTTTACTGATGGCATGACTTGAAGTCATGCCATCAGTTGTTTTTTATCATAACCCCCTTTAATACAAAGACATGAATTTAAAGTAGCTAAGAGATAAGCAGATGAATACCTATTATCAAACTAAAAGCTATGTCTTAACCAAAATATAAGCGTATGGATAGAAAATTAATGGGCTTTTTGTCTGAGAATGAATAAATTCAAAGGCAATTTTTTATATTTGGAATCATAACGATTATCAAAATTATTGACTCTTGCACAAGGAAATAACACTAAACTAATTACCTATGAAAGGATACTATAAAATTCCGACAATCATTTTTGCGCTACTATTAATAATTCCTGGAGATAAAATATCATTTCCTGTTTTTTTGATAATTCTATTAAGTTTTACAGGTGGTCTTTTGCAAATACTATTTAGTATCTTTTCAATTACTTCAATAGTTTATTTAATATACTCTACATATTCAAAATTTAACAATAAAGCAGATGATATTGTTATAATTACAATTATTGTTATCTCCTTTTTATTGCTACTAACACAATATAATGCTATTTATTATTATGGAGATATAGTGGTTTTCATTTCAATATTTTTGTTTCTAGCCTTCTCCATTTTAACGCTTTATTATTCAATTAACAAGCTAATTAATCGAGGGAAATAGCCATTCATAAATTTAGATATATCCTTTTGTTGTTTACTCATGGCATGACTCTAAGTCATGCCATGAGTTGAAATCAGAGTTGGCTTTTAATTCAATAGGGTCGGGATTAATCCCGACCCTATTGAATATTAATGATTATTTTCCCTGAGAATAAATACTTATTTCCCCTGTGCTTCTACCACCGCAATGGCTACCATGTTTACGATTTCACGTACTGATGAACCTAATTGTAATACGTGTACAGGTTTGCGTAATCCTAAAAGGATTGGACCGATGTACTCAATATCACTCGTTTCTTTCAATAAGTTATAGGCAATATTGGCAGCAGAAAGGTTAGGGAAAATTAAAGTATTTGCTCCTTCTTCAGCTAATTTAGAGAATGGATAATTTTCTTTAATCAATTCATTATCAAAGGCTAAGTGTGCTTGCATCTCCCCTTCTACAATCATTTCTGGATGCTTTTTCTGTAAAATAGCCGTCGCTTCACGCATTTTTACGGCATCTTCTCCGTTGGCAGTGCCAAAGTTTGAGTAGGTCAACAAAGCAATTCTTGGTTTCAAGTTGAAACGTTCAACGGCTTTGGCGGTTAGTTCTGTGATTTCAACAATGTCTTCAACGCTTGGGTTGAAATTCACCGTTGTATCTGAGAAAAACACTGGACCTTTTTTAGTAAGAAGTATGTACATACCCGCTACTTTCTTCACACCATCTTCACGACCAATAATCTGCAAAGCTGGACGAATTGCATCTGGATAATTACGAGTAAGACCAGAAATCACACAGTCAGCATCGCCCGTTTCAACCATCATCGAAGCGAAGTAACTGCGTACTTGCATTTGTTTGTGGGCTTCATACTGGTTATAACCTTTACGTTTTCTTTTGTTGAAGAAAATGTCACCATATTCTTTCAATCGCTCAATTGTTTCTGGAGCACGTGTATCAATGATTTGAACTTCGTGCAAATCCAGATTATTCTCTCGAATAATTCTTCTGATTTTATCTTTATCTCCCAACAATATCGGCACACAAATACCTTCATCTTTCGACTGCTGAACAGATTTTAATACTTTCAGATTTTCAGCATCAGCAAATACCACACGCTTAGGTGAGCGTTTTGCTTTGTTGAAAATATACTTCATCAATTGATTATCCAAGCCCAAACGTTTGCTTAGTTCTAATTCATAAGCGTCCCAATCGGTAATAGGTTTTTGTGCCAAACCTGCTTCCATTGCCGCACGTGCCACTGCTGGAGCTACGGTAGTAATTAAACGTGGGTCAACTGGTTTAGGAATAATATAGTTTCTTCCGAAAGAAAGATTCTTTTCGTTATAAGCCAAGTTTACAATGTCTGGCACTGGTTTTTTGGCTAAGTTTGCTAAAGCTTTAGCGGCAGCCAATTTCATGGTTTCGTCAATTTCAGTAGCACGCACATCCAATGCTCCTCTGAAAATATACGGAAAACCCAATACATTATTTACTTGGTTGGGATAATCCGAGCGACCAGTCGCCATGATAATATCTTCACGAGCTGCAACGGCATCTTCATAAGAAATCTCAGGCGTTGGATTTGCCATCGCAAAAACAATAGCATCTTTTGCCATTGATTTTATCATTTGTTGAGAAACAATATTACCAACCGATAAACCAAGAAATACATCTGCTCCAACCATTGCTTCGCTTAGGTTATGAATATCTGTGCGTTCAGTAGCAAATGGCTGAACATATTTATTGAGGTCTGTACGTTGTTTTGAAACTAAACCGTCTTTATCGAACATCAATATATTCTCTACTTTCGCTCCTAAACCTAAGTATAATTTCGCACAAGAAAGAGCCGCAGCACCCGCACCTGAAATCGTGAATTTACATTCTTCGATGCGTTTTCCTACAATTTCCAAAGCATTCAACAAAGCCGCTGCCGAAATGATGGCAGTTCCATGTTGATCATCGTGCATGATGGGAATATTAAGGTCTTTTCTTAATCTTTCCTCAATTTCAAAACACTCTGGCGATTTAATATCTTCAAGGTTTACACCTCCAAAAGTTGGTTCTAAAATCTTGACAGTACGAATAATTTCTTCGGGGTCTTCGGTATTTAATTCAATATCAAAAACATCAATGTCAGCGAATATTTTAAACAAAACGCCTTTTCCTTCCATTACAGGTTTTGAAGCCTCCGCACCAATATTCCCAAGCCCTAAAACAGCCGTTCCATTTGAAATTACGGCTACTAAATTACCTTTTGCCGTATATTTATAAACGTCTTCACGGTTGGCAGCAATGGCTAAACATGGTTCTGCTACGCCCGGAGAATATGCGAGAGAAAGGTCTCTTTGCGTTTCTGTTTCTTTGGTGGGAATTACGGCAATTTTGCCCGGACGACCTTTAGAATGATAATCTAAAGCATCTTGTTTTCTAATCGAAGATTGACTCATAATGATTGGTACAATAATGTTTATTTTCAAAACTGTGAGCAAAAATACGCTACGAGTATTTGATAAGCTAAGGAAATCGTGAAGGATTAGGCACTGACCAAAAAACAAAGATGGTTCTCCGAATCGAAAAACCATCGTCGAAATATTTCAACATAAAATATTATTAAAGCGATACAGACCAAGTACGCAAGAATATTTGGTCTGAAGCTAAAACTTCAATACCTTCTTTTTCTGTTAACTCTTGTGTATGATTTTCGCTATCGGCAATGCCACACCATGGTTCAAGACAAACAAAATTAGCATTAGGGGCTGCCCAGATACCTAAAAAAGGGAAATTTTCAAAAGTAAAAGTCAATTGTGAGGATACTTTATCACTTTTTAAAACGATAGCTGTTGATTTTTGATGTTTAAAAACAAGAGCATCTTGATAAAATAATTCTTTGGTCAAAGGCAAGCGATTGGTATTTTCTAAGAATGTTGTGGCTTCGTTCTTGATTAAACCGCCATCCGCCAATTCCCAACGGGGAAAATCTTCGGTTTGATTGAATTCCAAATAATAATCTTCATAAACAGTATCATCTGAAAGTGGCACTGCAAAAGCGGGATGTCCACCTACTGAAAAGTACATTTCATTGTTTCCAGTATTTTTTACAGAATATGAAACAGAAAGTGTTTTTTCATTTAAAGTGTAAATCAAACGAAACTCGAAAGCAAAAGGAAATACTTTTAAAGTCGCCTCATCTTCTTTTTGAAGAAGAGTAATACTTAATTCGCTTTGAGTTTCTACTGAAAATACTCTTTCACGAGCAAAGCCATGTCGAGGAAGCGTATAAGTTTTTCCTTGATAGCAATACTGATTATTCTTCAAAGCTCCAATAATTGGAAAGAGTACAGGTGAACTTTTACCCCAAAAAGCAGGGTCGGCATTCCACATATATTCTGCATTATTTTCTTTGTTAAAAAGACTAACCAACTCTGCCCCAAGCGGATTAATACTTACTCTTAAAAATTGATTTTCAATAGTTTGCATAATTTTAAAATATATTTTGTGTCAGTTAATAATTTCATTTTCTTAAAAATAAATATTTCGTAGTAGCAATCCCTTGCGGTTGCCGTTCTGTAATTTTATTATTCTCTGAATCGGCAACCGCAAGGGATTGCCGCTACGTTTTTATAAAAACTCCACATTCAAAACTCCCAACTCCTCACTTAGAAAACTCAACACTCAAAATTCTAAACTCAACACTCAAAGCACTCTTTCCATTTGTTCACGGTCGAACTCTCCTTCATTGTTCGCCAACCAGATTGTTGCCACGCCATTTCCGATAAAATTGGTAATGGCTCTTGCTTCCGACATAAATCTATCAACACCCAACAACAAAGCCAAACCCTCAACTGGTATTACTTTTATCGCCGTCAAAGTAGAAGCTAGTACGATAAAACCACTTCCCGTTACACCAGCCGCACCTTTTGAAGTAACCATTAAAATTCCGATGACTGTCAGAATTTGTTGCAAATCTAAATGAACATTGAATACTTGTGCTAAAAAAAGCACCGCCATTGATAAATAAATGGTAGTGCCGTCTAAATTAAAAGAATATCCCGCAGGAACAACCAATCCAACAACCGATTTTGAACAACCCATTTTCTCAAGTTTTTCCATCAAAGAAGGCAAAGCTGCCTCAGACGATGAAGTGCCAAGTACAATCAAAAGTTCTTCACGAATATACTTTAAAAATTTCCAGAGATTGATTTTATACATTCTCAAAATAAAATATAGCACGACAAAAATAAAAATTGCCATCGTGCAATACACCGTTACCATCAATTTCCCCAAAGGTAAAAGTGTGTGAACACCGTATTTGGCAATCGTAAAAGCCATTCCTCCAAAAGCACCCACAGGAGCAAAAAGCATTACTTTATGCAAAGCCCAAAATATTTTTTTGGAAACAGGTTGAAGGAAAGCTACAATTTCGTTTCGTTTGGAATAATTACTCAATACTACTCCTAAAATAATTGCCAAGATAAGTACTTGAAGCGTAGCATTATCCATTAAAAATTTCAACCAACTAAATGCCTCCGCAGATTTTGTATATTTAGAAATATCACCACCTTTTATTTCAGAAGTAACTACACCATCGCCTGGACGAATGATATTTGCCATGATGATTCCGATAAAAAGTGCGAGCGTAGTAACGACTTCGAAGTACAACAATGATTTAGCACCGACTTTACCCACCTTTTTCAAATCGCCCATCGAAATAATGCCCAACATAATCGTAATAAAAATGATTGGACAAATAAATATTTTTACAATACTGATAAAAATACTGCTCAGGAATTCGCTAAAACTGGTTTTTATCTCAAATTCAGAAAGGTACAAACTGAATTTTATGGATTTTTCTAAAATAGGTTGCAAAGCAATCTCTGGTGCGAAGTGACCTAACAATACGCCCGCAGTAATGGCTGTAAGTACCCAGAAAGTTAAATTTCTAAATAGTTTTTTCATGAAATTATGAATTGTTTAGCAATGATTTCTAAGTAAAACACTTAATCAAGCATTGAGAAAATTTGTTAATGATATTAAAAATATAGCATTAGTCCATACCAAATAGCAACATTCAATAAAGATAAGGGAATACTTATACTGACCATTTGGGTCGCTAAGTTCGGATTTAGCTTGTAAGTAATGGCAACAATTGTGGCGGTATTCATCGAACCCAATGTTGCCCCGATTACACAAAGTTTACCTAAAGCTGAATATTCGCCTAATATGAGTATATAAATGATAAAAATTAAAAGCGGTGCTATTAATAATTTATAAAACAAACCATAGCAAAGTGCTTTAAAATCTAACGGACTCTTACTAAAGTTAATTTGTAAACCAATAGAAAGTAAAGCTAGAAAACTAAAAGGACTCCCGATTTTATCTAAAATCTGTTGACTCCATAAAGGGAAATGCCAATTTGAAATATTTAAGATTAATGCTACACAAAAAGTCAAAAAAGGAGGAAATTTAAAAATATTCAACACTACATTTTTCATTGAAAAATCAGCCGAAGAGTAATAAGATGCCGTGAAAATCCCCAGCGTTCCACAAACTACGAACGAACCTGCTTGACTCATCAAAATGCCAGTTTGTAAACCTTCTTTGCCAAAAAGTACTTCAAAAATTGGGAAACCCACAAATGAAACACTACTGATTCCTGCTGTTAAAATCAAAGCTCCTTTGGTATTTGCATCAATGTTTATCAATGGTGCTATCAAATTGAAAAATATAAAAGAACCTACATAAATGATGTAAGGCATTAAAATCGGCAATAATAAATTACGGCTAAAATGTATTTCGGTAGTATTTAACAGTGTGATGGCAGGCAAGCATACATAAATAATAATGGTGTTTAAAACTGTTGGGGCATCCTCAGAAAAACCTTTCAGTTTTCTGAGGAATACACCAATGGCTAGGCAAATAAGCAATAATAATAAATTGGTCAAATTTTAAAGATTTATTAGTTGTACTCAGTAAGTAAATTATGAAAAATCGGTACTTTTTTAAAGTCTAATCGTTAGACTACCATAATAATATGCGCCATTGAAGCCAAACTGATTGGCATTTCTAGTATAAGGCACTTGTCCGTTTGAATATGAAGCATAATTACTCAGTACTTTGTCGGGATATACATTTGTAATATTATTTCCGCCTAAAGTAATACTCAACGATTTATTGATGTTATAGACTACCGAAACATCAAATAGATTTTTTCCTCCAAATGTTTGACTACGATGATTTTGTCCCGATGGTTTTTCCCAAGCAGTTACTTCACCAAAGTATGAACTTCTGAAATTGACACTTAACTTACCTACTTGATAACCTAAAGATACCAAAACTTTAGTATGTGGCTGACTGGTTTCAATCAGGGCTCTACTTACAGTATCAATCAAAACTACTGGCGTTTTAGTATCTTGTTGTAAAGCAGCAGGTGTTGCTTTTATCTTAGTAATTTCTGTTTTATTTACTGTCAACGCAACGCTGGCTGTAAATTTACTTTTAGGACTAATTGAATTTTTATATGATGCCACTACATCTATCCCTTTTGTACCAGTATTAATAGCATTTGTAAAAAAGGTAATCTCTTGAAAATTAGGGAATAAGTTTTTTAAAGCGGTTATGTTATTAACATTCAAGTTTTCAGTGATGATAATTCTGTCAGTAATATCAATCTGATAGGCATCAACCGTTAGTAAAAGATTATTGCCTACTTTTGCCGTAATCCCTAAATTATAATTCCAAGAGGTTTCTGGTTTTGGGTCTTCTATACCGATTTGTTTCAATCTCGGTTCATCAGATGGCAATTGTTTGGTACTTCTAATAATCCCATTTTGTACTGTTGAGGTTGTTGCGGCATTGGCAATTTGTTGAAGTAAAGGTGCTCTAAAACCTTTATTGATTGATCCTCTGATAGAAAAATCTTCAGTGATTTTTATTCTTGAAGCCAACTTACCTGAAATATTACTACCAAAATCACTGTAGTTTTCGTAGCGTAAAGCTGCTGCTATCAATAATCTATTGGTAATATCGCTTTCTACATCTGCATAAATACCAATGTTGGAACGATTAACACTTTTCACATCGGCTTTATCAATACCAACTCTTCCTTGCGAACCAGGCGTTTTATTTTTTGAAGCCGCCAAAGGTCCAATCAAATACGATGCTTCGTCACCAGCACTTAAAGCAAAATTATCTACACGATATTGTGTTCCGAAAGCAAAGTTTACAGATTTTGTATTCCACAAGCCGAGTATAGTTTTTGAAGCATTTATTTCTGTTAAACTTTGTCCAAAGGAGATTCTACCAATATAAAAATCTTTTGGAGAAGATGCACCCATTGAAGCATTGGATGAATTTTTGGCAGACTGGTCAAGGTAGTTTCTACCATAACCAGTACTAAAATCCCAATTCCAACCCGTAAAAGTTTTACGTTTAATTCCCACAAAAGAAGAGTAATCGACAGAAGTACCGGGTAATTCTGGCACATAACCATCTGGGTATAAATCTACATTTGAGGTAGCACTAGTCGGCAAAGCTGTGCGAAGAAAAGCACGTGCAAACACATCTTTTTGAGAAAATCCACCAAATGAATATAAAGTCCAGTCAATTTTTAGTGGAACATCTAGGTTATAAAATACTTGTCCTGATTTCATAGCATTACTTCCGTAAGCCGTTGGACGGAACGAGCCATAAGTACCATCGCCCCAATATCCTCTTGATTTTAAAGCAGCTACATCTGTTGCTTTAACATTTGTATAAATCCCAGTATATGTACCACCAGCTACAGGCTGAGGATTATAAGGGTCTGAACGGTCGGTACCTTTTACATCTTGATAGCTTCCTGTAATATTCAATGAAGCCTTTTTTCCTAATGAAAATCCGTAATTAACTGCCGCAGTGTAGCCTCCACCATCACCTTTGCCAGTAACGCCGTACTGAATTTGAGCAGAACCATTATTTACTGATTTTTTCAAAACCAAATTGGCAATACCCGCAATAGCATCAGAACCGTATTGTGCGGCTGCACCGTCTCGTAAAATTTCCATTCTTTCCAAAGCCAAAGAAGGTACTGCGTTTAAATCTGTCACGACTGTTCCTTTTCCAACTGTCACGTTGTTGTTGAGTGCCGCAAACTGATGGTGTCTTTTACCGTCGATAAGTACCAACATTTGGTCGGGCGATAGTCCTTTCAATGAAGCTGGGTCGGCATAATTGGCAACGCCATTGATACCATTTTTTGCGGAATTGAATGAAGGCGACATAAATTGTACTTGTTGTGATAGTTCTGTTTGCCCTGTCGATTGCAATTCTTTCGCACTGATTACATCGACAGGAACCGGTCTTTCTACATTGGTACGAGCCACCGTAGAACGTGAACCAATGACTACAACTTCACCCAATTGTTCATTATCTTCTTTTAAAACAACTTGTATTACGTCTTTCAATGTTACAGTTACCTCTTGCTTTTTGAATCCAATAAAAGAAAACACAAGTACTTCGCCGTCTTTGGCTACAATACTAAATTTACCTTCAGCATCGCTGACAGTTCCTCTTGAAGTTCCTTTTACCAAAATACTTACTCCAATTAAGGCCTCTCCTTTTTCACTACTGACTTTCCCAGATGCTTTTTCTTCTTCAATAACACCTTCTTTTTCACTGGGAAAAGCGACTGCTTGCTCTTTGTTTTTTTTCAAAATAATTTGTTCCTCTACTACTTCATAACGAATTTGATTGGGAAAAAGAAGTTTAGGCAATACTGTATTGAGAGCCTCACGATTTACTTCAAGACTTACTTCTTTATCGAGATGAATGGAATTATTACTATACACAAAACGCACTCCTGACTGTTTCTCTATTTCTAACAAAATCACCTTCAAGCTCACATTATTGAGTTTTAAAGATACTTCTCTGTTGAGAATCTGTTGTGCTTTGCTTGGAGAACCCAAAGCAATCACCGAAAAAATAGCAAATAAAAGACATTGACTAATTGTAATTTTCATAATCGTAAGCATTAAATGCTTTGTAGCTAGAAGTTTTTTCATCGGTTAATTAAATTTAGTATTGTTTTTAATTTATTTGAGACATATTTTTCCATCTCTCTCAAATTGACTTGAGAGCAGTAGGAGTTTTACAGAAATGTTTTTGTTAGATTAAGGACATCCGTTTCCTTTCAGCGAAATATTTTGCCCATCAATTACATACTCGGCTTCGATGGATCTACAAATTATTTCAAGGATTGTAGAGAGGTGTACATTTTCAAAATTACCGCTCAAACGGCAGTTTCGGAGTTTAGGAGATAAATCGATACTTACATTAAATTTTTGTTCAATTCTTTGAATAACATCTTCCATATTATTATCGTCAAATTGTAGAGATGATAATTCCCAATAAAATGTTTTGTCGAGTGGCAAAGCATTTACTTGCATTTCATCGGTTTTTGTTTCCAATACAACTTGTTGTTTAGGTAGTAGAATTACTTCTTTTTCAGTTTCATTTTTTACCGATACTTTACCCGTAACGACCGATACTTCAAATGTTTCCATCGCTGGATATGCCTTTACATTGAAACTTGTTCCTAAAACGGTAGTAGTCATTTTACCAGAGTAAATCAAAAAAGGTCGGCTTTCATCTCTTTTTACATCAAAAAAAGCTTCGCCTTTTAAGTTTACTTGTCTATAAATTCTGTCAGACTGATTGTAACTCAATTGGGTTTTAGGTTGGAGTAAAACTACGCTTCCGTCTGGCAATACTACTTTTAAAATTTTAGCAGATGAGTTTTCATACTTTGCCCAATCTGAAATCGGAATATCAGATTTGATTTTACTTATATTCTCATTATTGTTCGGAAGGAAATAGAATGAAAGTCCAGCAACAATTACTAACATGGCAGCCATACTTGCCATTGCCCAAACCCAACGTGGAGGAGTATATCTTTCCTGACGCTTGATTTCATCACGGATAGATTTTTTAATTTTATTTTCAAGTTCAATACGTTCCAGTTGGGTTAATTCACTTAGTCCATCTGGATTATTTTCGAATGAAGCATACCATCTTTCAACAAAGAATATCTCTCCTTCCGAAGCCTCATTGTTCAGATAACGTTCAATTATTTCTTTATTTATTCTCATTTTCTTTCGCTTTCAAATACTAAGTGAAACGAACCGTATTTTTCCCCTACGCTGATAAAATTATTTTTAAAAATATTTTTTCTATCACAGATAAAATGGAATGTATCTGTGATAGAAAAACAAAAAAACAAGCCTTTTGAGCTTGTTTAGGTATATTTTACTGAAGAATTGGATTGTCTTACTTTGAGGGGATTCCTATTTTTTGAAAATCTATTCTACTTATTGAATAGATAAAAATCAAAAAAATGAAATGGTAATATTGTTTAATTAGAAGAACTTTTCAACTTCTTCATAATTTCTTCAATTTTTTGGACTGATATACCAAAAGATTTTGAAATTAATTCAATTGAAGCTCCATTCTGAAGCAAGCTTTTTATATTATTGAAAGTAGTTTCTTCTCTAATTTCATCTGCAATAGTCATGGCAATATTGTTTACATTTTGTGAAACCTTTGTAAATATAGGCGATAATTTATTCTGTGTCAAGCTAATGCCTTCTTCGATGTAGCGAAAGGTAGTCTTAATAAAATCATCTTGATGGGCAGCATCCAAAGCATTTAGCTTATTAACCAAGAAGGGAGCTAAATTCAAAAAGTTATTCGATTTGTCTCGACTGTGTTTCATCAACATTGTTGTCACACTTAATAAATCATTTTTAAAATTTTCAATCTGATAATCTTCAATTTCATTTAGAGAGAACAAGAGATAATCAAATTGAGGAATAAACTGATGGAGACTTTCATGAGGATTACCAAAATAAGCAATCATCGAAAGTTTTTTCCAATGAGCCTCTCCATGATAAATAACTGTTGAGATAACGACAGATAATTGTTTATTTTGCTTTTGTTCTTCTAACCATACGTTATTCATATAACGCAAAAGCTGTAAATGAGGATATTTTTCAGGATAAGATTTATGCTCAAAAAGTAAAGAAACTAAAGCTTGTTGCCCAGCATATTCTGTTTGATAAACAATATCTGCTAAATGTTCAGATAAATCAGCATCGGTAAAAGATGAGTTTGTTTTCTTCAACTTAGGAAGATTTATTTTCTCCCTGATTTCAACAGGAAAGGTTTCTTCAATGAAGCTTTGAACGATTTCTAATCTAGAGAATGTTTCTTTAAAAAACTTGTCGTGAGGATTATTTAGCTGGCTCATTTTCTAAAATATTTGTGTAAAACTATGTATCTGCTTTTCATTGAGAAACTACATTTTCAACAATACCTCTAAAATAAGTATCATTCCTTTAACCAAGAAGTTTTTGAGGGAATAATTAATGTAGCACAGGTATCAATATAATAGAAAGTGCCGTATAATCGCTCAATACTTCTCTCAAAATTTTTAAAGCTTTTGTCATCTGATTCTCAACTGTTTTCTCTGAAATATCTAGGCGTTCAGAAATTTCTCTTTGTGATAAACCTGTTCTTTTCAGCAAAAATACTTCTCTGCATCTTTCAGGTAAAGATTGTAATGCTTTTTGATAAGCTTCATTCAATTCATCAAAAGCAACCATTTGTTCTGTAAAATTATAATCTTCGGCTGGGGCTAAACTATTTGAGTATTTCTCAAACAAATTGTTTTTCTTGTATTGAGCTATTACAAGATACTTTACAGAAGTAAACAAATATGCTTCAATGGTTGTATTGATAGTTAACATTTTCCTGCGTTCCCACAAAGAAATAAACAACTCTTGTAGTACTTCTTCTGTTAATTCTCGATTTTGAAGGCGTTTATATGCCGCTGCATAAAGTTTAGTAAAAAACTTTTGATACAAAAAATCAAAAGCTCTTGCATCACTTTCGGCAAGTGATGTAAGTATTTCCTGATCTGTATCAAAAATTTTTGTTTGCATAGTTTAGCACAAAGTAAATATATATTTGGACGAAACCGCCAAAGTAAAAATATTTTTAATCCAATTCCAATGAATTAACATTTGTGTAATAGAGATTACTGACAAAGACCATTAGTTTTGAAGGTTCAATGTCTTTATATTCTAAAATATCAATTCATAAATTGTCAAACAAAATCATAAGTTTAATTTTTACGTAATGAAATCAACGAACATCCTCAAGAATTTTTGTTTTATATCCTTGCTCTTTGTCAATAGCTTTGCTGATGCACAAACAGAAGTAAAGCATTACCCAAATGCTTTAAACTTTTTAGTAATGGGCGACTGGGGTAGAAACGGTGCCGACCACCAAAAACCTGTAGCTGCACAAATGGGAAAAGTAGCTACAAAAATTAAGTCAGACTTTGTGATTGCTACGGGCGACAATTTTTATCCTAGTGGTGTTATCAGCGAATTTGACCCCCTTTTTAAATACTCTTTTGAAGATATTTATACTGATTTCTCTTTGCAATGGGACTGGTATCCAGTCTTGGGAAATCACGATTATAAGTCAAATCCAGATGCACAAGTAGCTTATTCAAAAATTAGTCGTCGTTGGAAAATGCCAGCTCGCTATTATTCGAAAACATTTTCTATCAATGGTGATCCCAATCAGCAAGTACTAATTGCTTTTATTGATACCAATCCTTTAATTCCTGAATTTTATAAAGGCGAGTACAGTAAAGCTGTAATTGGTCAAGATAGTACTGCTCAGAAAGAATGGTTAAATAAAACACTTGCGAATGATTCTCCTTCTATCAAATGGAAAATTGTCGTTGGACATCATCCGCTGTACACTGCCACAGAAAAGAGAAGAGAAAGTTATGATACTCGTGCTACTAGAAATTCATTAAAATCAGTTTTAGATAAACACCAAGTTGATGCCTATCTATGTGGACACGACCACGATTTACAACATCTAAAACCAGAAGGCAAAACACATTATTTCGTCTCTGGTTCAGCCTCTGAAAAAACGCCAATTGGCACTTTACCAATTAGTAAATTAGCCCTTTCAGACTATGGATTTATGGTTTTTTCAGCAACTGCCAACAAATTGTATGTACAAGTAGTAACTGAAGATGGGAAAGTAGTTTACAATACAGAACTCAGTAAATAAGTAAATATTTATTGTATAAAATGACTCATGCTTATTTAGTATCAAATTATTCAAAATTGATGTTTGATACTAAATAAGCATTTTTGTAGATGATTTTAAAAGACAAGAAATCGCTTGAATCCCACATACACCTCTGTAATTCAACAAGTTAACTACCAACCAATTATTAGTCCTAGAATAAATCTTGTCATTCTGGATTTAATCTGCAATTTTTACGTATAAATTTTTGTTCTGGTCATAACTAACAAACAAGAAAAGACATTACAAAAATTAAGTAAAAAAGTATTAATTTAACAATGGCAGAGCATACCAAATGCCTTATTATAGGCTCAGGACCAGCGGGTTACACCGCAGCAATTTACGCTTCACGTGCAGGATTGACACCAATAATGTATCAAGGTCCACAACCAGGTGGACAATTAACAATAACCAATGATGTAGAAAACTTCCCTGGTTATCCAGACGGAATCCAAGGATCAGAAATGATGCAAGACCTTGAAAAACAGGCTCGCAGATTTGGTGCAGATGTTCGTTATGGAATGGTAACTTCCGTTGATTTTTCTGTAAGTCCTAAAAAAGTTTTAGTTGACGATACACACGAAATTTTGGCTGATGCCGTTATCATTTCTACAGGTGCTTCAGCAAAATGGTTAGGATTACCTTCAGAACAAGCTTTCAATGGTCGTGGTGTATCGGCTTGTGCAGTTTGTGATGGTTTCTTTTTTCGTAATCAAGAAGTAGCAATCGTAGGTGGTGGCGACACTGCCGCTGAAGAAGCAACTTATTTAGCGAATCTTTGTTCAAAAGTACACATGATTGTACGTCGTGATGAATTACGTGCTTCGCAAATCATGCAAAAAAGAGTTACTTCAAATCCAAAAATTCAAATGCACTGGAATTCATCTACAGACGAAGTTTTAGGCGACGATGGCGGAGTAACTGGCGTAAGAATTAAAAACAATGTTTCTGGTGAAACTACCGAATTGCCAGTAACAGGTTTCTTTGTAGCGATTGGTCATAAACCCAATACAGACATTTTCAAGGGTTTCTTGGATATGGATGATGCAGGATATATTATTACAGAAAAAGGCTCTAGTCGTACTAATATTGCTGGAGTATTTGCTTCTGGTGATGCGCAAGACAATATTTATCGTCAAGCTATTACCGCTGCAGGAACTGGCTGTATGGCAGCTTTAGATGCAGAAAGATGGTTAGCAGAAAATGAATTACACTAACAAAACATTTTGATTGCATCTCCTCTCTTTCATTAATTTTTTTACAGATGAATACAGTTAAAAATCTATTAGTCTTAGTATTTTGTTCAGTATCTTTTATTTCTTTTTCACAAGAATCAGGGAGTTTTAAGAAAAACCCAAAGATGAATGTGAAATCAAATTCAAAAGATAAAAGCACTAAAAATTTAGACGAAGCATTAGATGAATTGCCAAAACTGCAATTCAGGACTGATTATGTTCCTGAACCAGTTTCAACTTCATCAGCAATTACAGCTTCATCCAAATTCGAACCTGCTAAAGAACTCAATGGCTCGATAAGTATTTTTGATACCACCTCTGTAGATGAAAGAGAACCACTCATTGTAGAAATCGAAGAAGAAAATAGAACAGAAGGAAGTGATGATTTTGTATCAGTAGCTACTTATTTTTCTATTTGGGATGCAACAAATATTGACCCTTACGGCATCAACCCAAAAGATTTTGATGATGTTGTAGATATTGAATTATACAATAAAGAACAAGGAAAATACTGGTCTGTACCAAATAATGCACCAAAATTGACCTCAGTTTTTGGCCCACGTTGGGGAAGAATGCACTCGGGTGTTGATTTAGATTTAGAAACTGGCGACCCTGTTTACGCTGCATTCGATGGCATCGTCAGAGTATCGGGTTATGATGGTGGCGGATACGGAAAGTTTTTAGTAGTTCGTCATTACAATGGTTTAGAAACACTTTATGGTCACCTTTCATCAAAAAACTTTGAGTCTGGTGCTTATGTAAAAGCTGGCGACCAAATTGGTTTAGGTGGAAGTACTGGTAGAAGTACTGGTTCACATTTGCACTTTGAAACTCGTTATGAAGGAAACCCATTCAATCCAGCGATTTATGTGTTTAATTTTGCAGGAGAAAGAACAGAACCTGTTTCAGACCACGTATTGATTTCAGCAAGAGTTTTTGATACTTATGGACTTACTTTAGATAACGAGTATGGTTCAAGTGCTAGAAAAGTTCAGACTCGTCGTACCGCTTGGACAACCGTTCGTTCTGGAGATTCATTATATTCGATTGCAAACAGAGCTGGGATTTCAGTAGAAAAATTAGCAAGAATGAATGGAATGAGAATTTCTGCTAATTTAAGAATCGGAAGAAGATTAAGAATTCATTAATATTTTACATTTTGAACAAAAGCACCAATAAAACCAAAATCTGTTGGTGCTTTTGTTTTTTAGCTCAAATTCCTTCTTAAATTGCAAAGGTTTTCAATTCAGCAATAAGAATTTAGATTTTACGATGAAGTTAGATATTTTGGTAATGGCGGCACATCCTGACGATGCCGAACTTGGTTGTGCTGGAACAATTTGCATGCAAATAGCTCAAGGGAAAAAAGTTGGCATTGTAGATTTTACACGTGGCGAATTAGGAACGAGAGGTACTCCAGAAATTCGTTTGGCAGAATCAGCAGAAGCTACTAGAATTTTAGGTGTTCATGCCCGTGAAAATCTAGGTTTTAGAGATGGTTTCTTTGTGAATGATGAAGAACATTTGATGAAACTAATCAGAGTAATCAGACGCTATCAACCTGAAATTGTATTAGCCAATGCTATTAACGACCGTCATCCAGACCATATCAAAGGTTGTGAATTAGCGGTAGATGCTTGTTTTAAATCTGGTTTAAGAATGGTTGAAACGCTTGAAGATGATGGAACAGCACAGCAAGCTTGGCGACCAAAAAATGTTTATCATTATATTCAAGACCGTTATATAAATCCAGATTTCGTCGTTGATATTTCTGCTTATTGGCAACAAAAAGAAGATTCTATCAGAGCTTTTAGAAGTCAGTTTTATGACCCAAATTCAAAAGATCCAGATTCTTATCTTAGTTCTCCTGCTTTCTTAAAGTTTGTGGAAGCTCGCAATCGTGAAATGGGACATAGTATTGGTGCAGAATTTGGCGAAGGTTATACTTCTTACAAAAAAATTGGAGTTACAGATTTATTCCATTTGAAATAAAAAAGCGAGGGTGTGATTTTGATTAAAATCACACCCTCGCTTTTTTATGGAGATAACCTTTCTATCTTCCAAGTCTGTTCTTCTAGTTTAGTATAAGCAATTCTATCGTGTAATCTCGACGGGCGACCTTGCCAAAATTCTACATAAGTAGGAATCAAACGATAGCCGCCCCAATGTGGTGGACGAGGAATTGGATTATTCCCAAATTTATCTTTTAAATGTTGCTCTCTTTCTTCTAATACTTCACGATTTTCAATCACCATACTCTGATTAGAAACCCACGCACCAATTTGGCTTCCAACAGGTCGGCTTTGGAAATAAGCATCAGATTCCTCAGCGCTTACTTTCTCAATTATTCCTTCAATTCTTACTTGTCGTTCTAATTCCACCCAAAAGAAAGTAATACAAGCATTAGGGTTTTCAGCCAATTCCGTTCCTTTTCTACTTAAATAATTTGTAAAGAAAGTAAAACCTGTATCAAAACCTTTCAGCAATACGACTCTTGCTGAAGGTTTACCATCATTGGAAACCGTTGAAATCACCATAGCATTTGGCTCTGGTAATTTACTTTCAATGGCTTCATGAAACCATTTGTGAAATTGTTCTATCGGAGAAACATGTACGTCTTGAACGTCTAAACTGCCTTTGCTATAATTTTCTCGAAGTGCAGCAATATCGATTTGTGCCATGGTTGGGTCGGCTAAGTACTTGCTAGCCAAATTTTAGTTTATGCTCTTGATATTTTCGAAATACTTCTCTCCTATCGTTCTCAATGATATTTTACAAATAATCATTAAGAACAAAAACGAATAAAAGCAATCGAATTACTAAAGCACAATTTCGGGAAAATAAACCAAAGCCACAATGACGAAAGTTATTGCAGTAAATCAAATTGGGATTAGACATTATCAATTATGTCAAATTTAAACGCTTTCTTCTTGAAATAGGAAGGATTCTTCCATCCAAAAGTACAATTGATTTCCTTCCGATTTTACTGATAAATTTTTGATTGACTAAATACTTTCGGTTGATTCTAAGAAAGCAATCCGCATTTACTCTTTCTTCAACATTCGACAACGTTTTGGAGATAAGTCTAGTTTTACCCATCGTAAAATGGATGCGAGTATAATTAATTTCACCTTCAAAAAAGATAATATCATTGGCAAAAAAAGTAGCTCTTTTACCCAATTTGAATTGAACTTGGAAGATGTGTTGCGGTATCATGGCATTATTCTATTAGGAGGATTTCACGCAACAATATTCCTACTAAAAAACAATTTGAACAATGTGCTAAATACGGTAAAAGACACCGTATTTAACCCGTATTTAACACAAAAGTTGATGTAAACTTCCTAGCCCTTCACCCTCCTACTCATCTCAATTACTTCTACTTCAAAAATTCTTTTCCCATCAATTTTTAATTTAATTGCTGTTTGCACACTATGAAAACCATGTGTTCCTGCCGCACCGGGATTGATAAAAAGCATTCCATTTCTGGATAAATCTCTTTTTACTTGTAATATATGCGAATGTCCGCAGACAAAAATATCAGGCGTTTTAATGGCAAAACATTCAAGTGCATCGGGTTTGTATTTGGATGGAGCACCCGCAATGTGCGTCATTCCGATACTTAGTTCTTCACAAGTAAAATGATTAATTTTAGTATACATTTGTCTGAGTGTAGCATTATCAATATTACCATAAACGCCTTCAATGGGCTTCATGGCTTCTAAAGTATCCGAAAGTTCAACCGAACCCCAGTCGCCAGCATGCCAAATGTGGTCGCACCAATCAAGATGAGGCAAAAGACGTTCATCAAGAAAACTGTGAGTATCTGAAATAATTAAAATTTTTTGCATAATTTTCACTAAGTCAAGTAAAACTTCCGTTTTGAATACATAGAAAACATTCGTCAGTAATTTATGTTACACATTAGAATATCTTGAAACTGTATATTTGTATTTTGTTATTAAAATTGTATGCTAGCACAAAGATAGTTGAATAAGTAAGAGTGATGAATTTTGAGCGATTAGCAGTTATGGTTTAAAACTGAAAAACACATTCTAATTCACACCATAAATTCGTTTATCTTACAGATGCTAATAAAAATTGATAGCACGCTAGTTAAATATTTCAAGATTTACACGAAGAGAAATAAAAACGATAACAAAAAATTGTTGCTTTATGCCAGTGAAACCATTTGAAACCACTCTTTATGAAAAACTAGAACCGTTTTTCAGTAATCACAATTTTGTGTTATTGGCAGATAAAAAACAATTTCGCAAAGTGACTCCAACGGGCTTTCAGAACGTAATTTTTACGGCAACGCCCTATCAAAATGAAACTTGGTTAGAAGTAAATATTGGTTGTAGAAACAACCAAGTAGAACAAATTGCCCAACAGTTTATCGGAAACACTCGTGATTTTTGGTTAGATTCAAATACTTTGGTGATTTCAATCGGAAAGTTTAATGATGCTAAATATTTTAAATACAAAATATTCAACGAAAACGATTTGGATGATGTTTGTGAAATAGTAAAAGAGTTTCTAGAACAAAGAGGTTTTCCATTTATGAATGAGTCGGATAGTTTGGTGGCGTTGAATAGTATTTTCAATCTACATCTTTCAAAACCTTGTAAGTATTTATACAATCAATTACATCGTAGTTATAAAGGAATCATTACGGCGAGACTAACGCATGACAAACACTTTTTGGATTTATCGAACAAACACAGAGATATTTTAAGAAACATCGGTGCGAGTCCCGACGAACTACTTACTTACGAACGTTTACTAAGTTTTCTGTTGTACCATTCTGTTAATTAAAAACAAGCTTTTATTGAAATTTTCCTAAATTGCATGAGGAAGATTATTTTTTGATGAAATTACGCATTGTACTCATATTGTTAATCTGTTGCAGTTGGTTCACTCCTTTGGTGGCACAACTGAAATTTAGCCGTATTAGTACACAAAGAGGTTTATCACAAAGTACGGTTGGCAAAATCTTTCAAGATAAACGGGGCTTCATTTGGTTTGCCACCAAAGATGGATTAAACAAGTACGATGGCTACCAATTTACTGTTTACAGACATATCTCAAACGACCCAAATTCCATCAGTAGCAGTACGATTTCATGTATTACAGAAGACCAAGAGGGAAACCTTTGGGTGGGTACTTTTGATGGAGGTATCAATAAGCTAGACAAAACCACAGGAAATTTTATACATTTCAAACAAGCCGATGATAAAACCAGTATCGGTGGACTGAGTATTTCTTCTATTATCGCTACACCTGATAATAAGATTTGGGTTTCTACTTATGGCTATGGTTTACTTTGTTTTGATAATCAGCAGAAAACCATCAAATGGCGTTTGGTAGAATCTGAATTACTGACGACCAACGATATTTCTTTAGTTTATCAAGACAAGAAAAATACCCTTTGGTTAGGCGGACATTATGGCGTAATTACCCATATTGATAAAAATAATCGTGCAAATACGGTTAGGCTTCAAAGTAATTTACCTCCACGTAAAAACCAAATTACTTGTTTTGTAGAAGACCCACAAGGAAATATTTTGGTAGGTACTCGTGGTAATGGTTTATATCGTTTAGACCCACGAACCAATCAGTTTACACAAATTATGTATAATCCAAATCAAATTAACAGAGCTAATTTGATTATGGATTTGGTTTATGATAAAGACGGTGTACTATGGGTTGGAACAGACAATGGTGTATTTTTAGTGAGAAACAATAATTTCTCTCAACTTACTTATATAGAATCAAATCCTGATTCAGAAACAGGTTTGAGTTCTCATGCTATCCAAAGTATTTTTGTAGATCGTGACAATAATGTGTGGATAAGTACTTGGGAAGCAGGACTAAATGTACATTACAGACATCGTAATAATTTCAAACTGTATCGTCATAAAGTAAATTCAACCCAAAACTTATTAAGAGATAAAGTAACGGCAATTGCTTGTGAAAGCGACCCAAATCGTGTGTGGATTGGTAGTAATAACGGATTAACACTTTTTGATAGAGCTAAAAATACTTTCTCGCATTATTTTATTAATCCTTCTTTTCTGACAACCAGTACCAACGACATCAATAATTTATATTATGACCGTGATGGCGACCTGTTGGTACTTACTTGGGAAATCGGACTTAGAATCATGAAAAAAGGAAGTAATTCCTTTACGCTTTTTCCTTACGACGACGGAAGTAATACTACTCATCTTACTTGTTTAAGCCCTTCTATCAAACCCAAAAAAGTTTGGGTTGGTACGCAGGAAGAAGGTATTTTACTTTTCGATAAACAAACAGGAGAATTTAATCCAGTACCAGACCTCAACAGAAAAGGTATTTTATTGGGAATGCACATCAATTCTATTTTAGAAGAAGAAAATGGCACACTTTGGATTGGTACTTACAATAATGGTATTTTCTGTTATGACCCTATCAAAAGAAGAATTGTACACATCAAAAAGTCTAATCGTTCGGATGGATTAAGTGCGAACCAAATCAATAAAATATTCCAAGATTCACGTAAACAAATTTGGATTGGCACAAATGGTGGTGGTTTAAATTTGTATCAACCTGCAACAAGAACTTTTAAAGTTTGGAGAACAAAAGATGGCTTACCCAATAATACCATCAAAGGCATTGTGGAAGATAGCCATCATCACTTATGGTTATCAACCAATCAGGGCATTTCGCAATTTATTAATTATAGCAATTCATTCAAGAATTATACAAAAGCCGATGGACTCCAAGGTTCTGAGTTTTTACTGAATGCTTATGCACAAAATAACCGTGGAGAAATATTTTTTGGCGGGACAGAAGGGCTTAATATTTTTCATCCAGATAGCCTTGTAGAAAGTAACAAAGTACCGAATGTATATCTTACAGGACTGAAATTATTTAATAAGCCAGTGATGGTTGGTCAGAAAAAATCTCCTTTACTACAAGATATTTCTCAGACAGAAGAATTAACATTGGAAGCTGACCAAAATGTATTTTCAATAGATTTCACTGCTTTGGATTTCCAACAATTCAAGAACAACCAATACGCTTATGTACTCCAAGGTTTCGATAAAGAATGGAATTATATAGGCACTCAAAGAACAGCCAATTATACCAACTTAAATCCGGGCGATTATTTATTTCGGGTAAAAGCAACTAATAATGATGGCGTTTGGACACAAAGAGAAGCCCTTTTACACATAACCATTTTGCCACCTTGGTATAATACTTGGTGGGCTTATTTCTTTTATGTCATTATTATTGGCGTTGGACTTTACTCTTTAAGAAGAACCGTGCTGGTTCGTGAACGTTTGAAATTAGACATAGAATTACAGGAAAGAGAAAAAGAACAAATTCAGGAATTAGATACGCTCAAGACGAATTTCTTTACCAATATTTCTCATGAATTCAGAACACCTTTAACGCTAATTATCAGTCCTTTAGAAAAGTATTTATCAGAAAACAAAGATATTCCTGAAGCACAACGCAAAAGAACAGAATCGATTTACAGAAATGCCAAGCAATTACAAAAGCTGATTAATCAATTATTAGATTTATCGAAATTAGAAGCAGGAAAACTTTCGCCAGAGATTACTCAAAACGATGTGGTTGATTTTGTGCAACAAATCACAGAATCTTTTAGAGCTTTGGCAGAACAGAAAAATATCAAACTGAACTTTCAACCTTCTACTCCTTACATTTTAGCTTATTTTGATACTGATATTTTAGAGAAAATAGTTACCAATTTATTGTCGAATGCCTTTAAATTTTCGGATAATCATGGCGAAATCACGGTAAAAGTATCTGTAAATCCAGCAGATAATCAGCGAATCATCATTGCCGTAAGCGATACAGGCATTGGAATCGACAGTAAAAATCTACAAAATGTATTCAACCGTTTTTACCAAATTCATGGCAAAGACCCACAAAAACACGTAGTTGGTACTGGCGTAGGTTTGGCTTTGTGCAAGGAATTGATTGAATTACATCGTGGTGAGATTTTGGTAAGCAGTCGTTTGGGAAAAGGAAGTACTTTCACCGTTCATTTACCGATTGATAAAAACGCTTATGACAGTAATTGGATTCATGAAAATGAAATTACTCCAGAAATAGTACCAATCAATATTCATGATAATGCTACTGAAAATCAACAGCATGGAACATCCAAAAAGAATGCACCACTTTTATTAATTGCAGAAGATAACGACGATTTACGCAATTATATCAAAGAGATTTTCGTTGACAATTTCAATGTGATTGAAGCAAGCAATGGTAAAAAAGCCCTTGATATTGCGATAGAACAAGTACCTGATTTGATTATTTCT
This sequence comes from Arcicella gelida, assembly GCF_034931025.1. Classification (NCBI taxonomy): domain Bacteria; kingdom Pseudomonadati; phylum Bacteroidota; class Cytophagia; order Cytophagales; family Flectobacillaceae; genus Arcicella; species Arcicella gelida. Next base: position 127,678 of record NZ_JAYGIL010000019.1, read on the forward strand.
GACTGGATTATGCCTGAAATGACAGGTGGAGAATTGTGCGAGCATATCAAATTAAAAGAAAGTACGAGTCATATTCCTGTTATCATTCTTACTTCAAGAGGAAGCAATGATAGTAAATTGGCTGGTTTGGAAATCGGTGCGGATGATTATATCACCAAACCTTTTAATGCTAATTTATTAGCAGCAAGAGTAAAAAATTTACTTGAAAGTAGAAAAAAATTAAGAGAACGATTCAGCAAAGAAATCAAAGTAAATCCAAAAGAAATTACTCTAAATTCTTCTGATGAACACTTCTTAGAAAAAGCAGTAAGAATCGTGGAAGAAAACATGATGAATACTTCTTTGGATATTGCTTTCTTAGAAAGAGAACTCAACATGAGTACTATGCAATTGTACCGCAAACTAAAAAGTTTAACCAACTTTTCTGGTAACGAATTCATCAAGAATGTGCGTTTAAAAAAAGCGGTACAATTACTTGAAACAGAAAGCTTTACAATTGCAGAAATTGCTTATAAAGTTGGGTTTAACGACCCTTCTTATTTTACTCGTATCTTTAAGAAAGAGTTTGGCAAATCTCCATCAGAGTATCTTGAAAAATCGACTTTATAATGACTGGTTATTATCAATTTGCTTCTTTTTTATCAAGTTTTTTGTATTACCCTAATTAGATTATTCGCTATAATCGTGCTTAGCACCAAACATTTCCGTATAATGATGAATTCCAAAAAGAACATTATTCTTTACTTTTTTGTATGTTTTAGCTTTTGTACAACTGCCTTATCACAACAAAGAGATTCAACCTTCAGTAAACTTACTGTCAAGCAATTAATTGTTCCTGCGGCATTACTTTCTGGAGGTTATCTGCTGAAAAGTTTTGGTTTAAAACAAGAACAACTAGAATGGCATGATAAATACTACAAGAACTTTGAAACCAATGTTGATGATATTATTCAATATGCTCCTTATGCTGCTTATGTCGGTTTAGACCTTGTAGGCGTAAAGGCAAAACATAGCTTTAGTGACCGTATGGGTGTTTTATTCATCGGGGCAGCAGTCATGTCGGGTACAGTATTTAGTTTAAAACATACCACCAAAATACTTCGCCCCGATCTTTCTGGGCAAGATTCCTTTCCTTCTGGTCATACGGCAAATGCTTTTTTGGGGGCAACAATAGTGGCTCAAGAATATAATGATGAAAGTATTTGGTATGGAATTGGGGCTTATTCAGTAGCAACTGCTACAGGTGCATTAAGAGTCATGAACAATCGTCACTGGTTTTCGGATGTAGTGGTTGGTGCGGGGATTGGTATTCTTTCAGGGAAAGCCGCTTATGTGATTTATCCTTGGTTGAAAGAGAAATTAGGTAAAAAGCAAAGTAATAATCCATCTAAAATCGCCTTTACTCCTATTTATGATGGCAGAACAGTTGGTGGAAATTTGGTGATTGGATTTTAATTTTATAGAAAGATTCAAAACAAAAAAGCTCTTGACTGAAATCAGCCAAGAGCTTTTTTGTTTACTCCTCTCTCTTCCCTTTTCGTGATTGTAACAAACCTTGCTTGATAAGTTCGTTATTTTTCCAAGCTTTGATGGCTGTTTTAAATTTAACTTTATCTTCTTTGGAAACTGTTTCTAAATCAGATAAATCAGGTTTGCCAGCATTTACCCAAGCGGTGTACCAAAAATCTGCAACGCTTTCGCTTGATAATATCATCTGATTGTTGACAGTATTTCCTAAACGTTCTCCGTAAGCCTTGGCAAATTCTCCTGTGTAATTCTTTCTCATTTGCCCAAAACGTTCAGAACGTTTAAATTTTCTTTCTTCAGTAAAACCAACACTAGCATTGATTTCTTCTTTGAAAACGCCATCTAATAATTTGTTGGTTGCTGCGATTTTTTTCCAAATCTCTGCCAATGGGTCTTTAATGTATTTAGCTTTATGTTTTGTATGAAGATTATAACTTTCTATATTCATTTCTGGCACTGCCGTCTCCCAAAGAGAATGTAGTCCTTTTTGGTTAGTCAATTGTCCATCATAATTATAACTTGTGTGTAAAGGCACGTGAGCATCTGAAATATAATGTCCTAAATCTGCTGCATAAAACAAAATACTGTCTTTCATTTTACTACGGAAAGCATTGGTCAATTTCTCTTGCATATCTACAACTACCCAGGGTAAAGTACCATATTCTTTCAGAGTATCGACAGTATATTTCTTTACAGCCGAATCCCAATCTTGCGGAATAGCATTTAAAGGATCTTCACCATAAATTGGTGCATCTAAATCAATAAAGTGTTTGGGAGCTTCTGTTTTATCTGTATTTCTACGAACGTCTGGACGAACGGAATTATAAACCATGTAGTCCTCATTCTTCATAAAAAAGGTTGATAATTTCTTAGGCAAAGCATAAGCCGTAATTTGATGAATGGTTTTGTGACCTAAAAAGCCCCAAGAGCAACAGCCAATTAAAATTAAAAGAGCAAGGATTACATTAAGTTTTGGTAGTTGTTTCATGAATTTAGTTTTGCTGATGAAAAATTAGTGAATTGATTATGAATTAGGATTTGTTAATTAGCAACGCTTTGATTTCAGATTAAATTAACTGAAATTAATCAAGGCAAAGATAGAACTAAAGAGATTGTTTTATCAACTTGATGATTTAAGTATTAGTTAATTCTTTCAGATTTTAGTAACAAATTACTTTTTAAAAGGTTAATTCAAAATAGAGTACTTCATCCAAAGGATTATAAACATAAGCTGATGTTTCTTTAAACCCAAAAGAACGATACAAAGCGATAGCTTCCGTCAAACTGGTTAATGTATCCAACTTCATGGTTTGATAATTAACTTTTTGGGCGAAAGAGATTAGTTCTTCCACCAATTTTCTACCTACTTTATGTCCTCTGGCTGTAGGTTTTACATAAAGACGTTTCATTTCACAAACGCCATCAGCAATGGGCTTTAGTGCAGCGCAACCTACAATTTCCTGATTGATTTTGGCAAGAATGATACAGCCTTTGGGAGTTGCATATACTGTTGATAAAGATTGAAGTTCTTCTTCAAAATGTTGAAAACAAAGGTCTATCTTCAAATATTCAGCATATTCTATAAAGATTTTTCTTACTTCATCTAATTCCTCAGGTGAGTAATTCACATAATGGAATTGCATATTTTTAATTTTGTGAGTAAATAATTAAGAATAAAAAAAATTGAATGAAAATCACTTACTAATTTTGGGTATGAAATTACAAGAAATATTCCGAAACATCATTGCTAACGATTCTCTTCACGCTCGATTCTTGAACACGCTTTCATTAATGGAGAATACAGGTGCAAGAAAAATATCGGCTTCAGAAGATAAAACTAAGGTTTCTTATATCGTTTTGAAGCACGCAGCCGAAGAAGCACGTCATGCTTTTTACTTAAAAAAGCAAATTCAGAAGGTCGGAAAAATAGCGGATTTCCCAACCTACGAAAACCCATATCTCATCGCTCCTTTTGCGAGTTATACTTATTTACATACTTTGGATATTCAGGTTTGTAGATATTTAAAAAATAGCTTAAAGCTTTCAGGAAGTGATTTGAGATATGCCGCTTATCTATTGGTTACTTATGCCATTGAAGTAAGAGCCGACGAATTGTATCCTGCTTATCAAGAATTACTTGATGAAGTATCGTCTAAAGTAAACATGAAATCTATCATTGTGGAAGAAGAAGGACATTTGGCAGAGATGATTACGCAATTAAAAGAGTTTTCGCCAGAATGGGAAACGCATGCTAAAATTGCCTGTGATATTGAAAAAACTTTATTCGACCAATGGATTGTTTCGATTGGCACTGAATTAGGTGTTAATTGAGTTTATGAGTTTATAAGTTTATGAGTTTAAATCTTTTTTTACTCATAAACTTATAAACGATAGACTCATAAACATTAAACTCCTCAAAGAGAATTTCTTCTAATAAACACAAAGGGATTTCTGATGTGTTCTTTTTTGCCACTCAAAATTAAGTCGGCAGCGTTTTTTCCTAATTGAAAGTGATCGGTAGAAACTACCGTAATTCCTCCAGAAAGTATTTCCTTAATTGGTGTTTCGTTATAGGAAACGATGCCAATATCTTCTCCTACTTTCATCTTTTTATGTTGGCAACAAACTAATGTTTCTGCCAAATATCTCTCTGAAAGAATCAAGTATGCTTCTTTACTTCTAATCGTATTTTCTTCTACTTCTGAATAAATGTTGTACTGCAATTGATGTTCTTTAGCAAACTTCTTTAGTCCTTCAATCACAAAATAAGCGTTGGCATAATGTTCCTGAATAATACAATTGATTGTACTGTACTTCATAATGGCTTCCTTCGCTTTGAACAAAGCTTCGTAAATATCTTGCTCAAAATCTTGATAAACGCAAGCGTAATTTCCTCGGATAAATTCATTTCTTTTTTCTAAAAGAATCAACTTCCCAGCAGGAATACTGTTGACGGTTTTCAGGAAATCCTCGTTCGGGCAATTGGCATGAAGCATAAAAGCGAAGTAATCATATTGATTGATTTTCTCTTTTATGACCTTCTCAAAATGAAAAGCGTTCTGTGTACTGAACTGATGAATGTATAAATCTACCGTAGCTTTCCCTTCAATTTCATTCATAAAACCATCATAGATTTCATGTTTAAAATCGTTCAGCCTACTAAAAACCATCAGGATTTTCAGTTCTTTTTTTTGAAGGCTTTTATGCGAATTGGCTATTTGTGCTGTCAATGAGAGTGTCTTTTTTGTCTTATTGTGTCCAAGTAACATATTTCCGAAGAACTAAATATCCTGTTTTACACCGAGCCTAAAAGACAGGTCATATCAGGGCACAAAATACTCATTTTCACAGTTTTGCAAAATAAATACCAGCATTTGCAAGAAATGTCCTAACCATCAGAAGCATTTAGCAACTAATTTTACGAAACAATTACTGCACTATTTCAATAATTTATTTGACTAATTAAATCATTCAAAGCACTCGTTTTATTTGAAAGTCAAAAATTACAGTTGAAACAAAATGTAATTGTATTATTTATCACTTGCGTATTACCTGCTATTACCAATATATAAATAACCCAATTTTATCCAACCAATAAAATGATAAAGACATTCAGAGAGTTTTCTCAAAACAAGCAAGATTCAAAAACACCAAAATATCAACAACTGGTAAATACTTTGTTGATTGATATTGAAAGCGGAAACTTACAAACGGGTGAACGCCTTCCTTCCATTAACGAAGCGAGTGAAGAGTGCTACTTGTCTCGTGATACTGTTGAACGTGCTTATTCAGAACTCCATCGTTTGGGCGTAATTACTTCTATTTTCAGAAAAGGATATTTTATTTCTGGGAAGTCAGCAAAAACCAAAACGAAAGTATTCTTCCTAGTTGGGAAAATTACAGAAAACAACAAAGCCATTTTTAATGCTTTTGTGAATGCCTCTAACAAAGATGTAACTGTTGATATTTTCACTTACAATTACAAGAGTGATAATTTCAGAGAAATCATCAACAGTCATCTTGGCAATTATCACTACTATGTTATCATGCCTCATTTAATTGAGGAAAGTGAAGAAAACATTAAATGTTTGAAAAAGATTTCTGGCGAACGCCTTATCTTTTTAGAACAATCTTTAGCATCACTTCATGGTTTGAATTCAAGTATTTTGAGTAACTCAGGTGATGAGATTGCTCAAGTGATGCAACAGAATATTAAACATTTCAAGAAATATAAAACCTTGAATTTGGTATTGACAGAAGACGAGTACTTCGACGCTGAATTGATTACTGGTTTTAGAGATTTCTGCGAAACGAATCATTTCGATTTCCAAGTATTGGATGGATTTCAAGATGAAGAAGTAATGCAAGGAAATGCTTACTTGACCATGGATGACGTTGATTTAGTTGCGGTTATTAAATCAGCAGAACAACAAAATTTTTCATTGGGCAAAGAAATTGGTTTAATCTCTTTGAACGATAATTGTTATAAAGAAATTTTAGCCGGTGGCATCACGATAATATCCTCAAAGCCTACCGAGATTGGGAAAATGGCCGCCAACATTATCCAAGCCGGTAAACGCCAACAAGTACAAGTACCGATGGAAATGGTTTTAAGAAAATCACTTTAAAAGAACTTTTTTAATTGAAAAATAGGCTAAGATGATAAAAATCTTATCCCTTGTTTACAACCTTGACTATCTTTAGTCAAGGTTGTTTTGTTTTCATGGCTCTTTTTCTGTTAAAATCCTGTAATTTTGCAACTCTAAAAAAAATATCTTGTAGCCAATCACACTTATTGTTAATGACTACAACAAAAACCACAAGCAATGGAATACAATTTCAAAGAAACAGAACAGAAATGGAGAAAGTTTTGGGAAGAAAACCAAACCTATAAAACAGAGATTAACCACGATAAACCAAAGTACTATGTGTTGGATATGTTCCCTTATCCTTCTGGTGCTGGTTTGCACGTTGGGCATCCGCTTGGTTATATTGCTTCCGACATTATCGCTCGTTACAAACGTTTGAAAGGTTTTAATGTATTGCATCCAATGGGTTTTGATTCTTTCGGTTTGCCTGCTGAACAATATGCTATCCAAACGGGTCAACATCCTGCTATTACTACCGAAGAAAATATTACTACTTATATTCGTCAGCTAAAACAAATTGGTTTTAGTTATGACTGGTCTCGTGAAGTACGGACTTCTGATGCCAAATATTACAAATGGACGCAGTGGATTTTCATGCAATTGTTCAAGCATTATTATGACAAAGATGCCAACAAAGCTTTACCGATTGCTTCTTTAGTAGAACGTTTTGCTGTTTCGGGCAACAAAGGCGTAAATGCCGTTTGCGATGAAGATACACCAAACTTTACTGCCGAAGAATGGAATGGTATGAACGAACAAGAGCAACAAACTTTGTTATTGAAATTCCGTTTGACTTTCCCCGATGATTCTGTGGTAAACTGGTGTCCAGCTTTGGGAACAGTTTTGGCAAATGATGAAATCAAAGATGGCGTTTCTGAGCGTGGGGGTTATCCAGTAGAACAGAAAAAAATGAAGCAGTGGGCAATGCGTATTACTGCTTATGCCGATAGATTAATCGACGGATTGAACGAAGTAGATTGGTCGGATGCTTTGAAAGAACAACAACGTAACTGGATTGGTAGAAGTACAGGTGCAAGTGTGAAATTTAAAGTTGATGCTTCGACTGTTCAAGAAAATGCTCCAGAATTTATTGAAGTATTTACCACTCGTGTTGATACAATTTATGGCGTTTCGTTTATGGTAATTGCTCCAGAACATGAGTACGTTCCTTTCTTGACAACCCCAGAACAAAAAGCCACAGTAGATGAGTACGTAAAATGGGTAGCTTCAAGAACGGAATTAGACCGTATGTCGGAAGTGAAAAAAGTAACGGGTGCATTTACTGGTAGCTACGTAATCAATCCATTCAACGATGAGAAAGTACCGATTTTCTTAGCGGATTATGTTTTGGCAGGCTACGGAACAGGTGCAGTAATGGGCGTACCTTCGGGCGACCAACGTGACTGGAATTTTGCTACACATTTCGATTTACCAATTGTGCCAATTTTGGATGCCCAAAAAGATATTGACCAACAAGCCGATAATACCAAAGAAGGAAAATACATCAATTCTGGCATTATCGACGGCATGGAATACAAAGAAGCTACGGCAATTTTGACAAAATGGTTGGAAGAAAAAGGCATCGGTAAAGGTAAAATTCAATATCGCTTGCGTAATGCCGTATTCAGTCGCCAGCGTTATTGGGGCGAGCCAGTGCCTGCGTACTTTAAAGACGGTTTACCGTATTTGATTGAAGAAAGCGAATTGCCTTTAGAATTACCCGTAATTGATAAATATTTACCTACCGAAACAGGCGAGCCACCATTAGGACGTGCTGAAGGTTGGAAATATAAAGGCGAATACGAATATGAATTATCAACCATGCCGGGTTGGGCAGGTTCGTCGTGGTATTGGTACCGTTATATGGATGCTCAAAACGAGCAAGAATTTGCCTCACAAGAAGCCATTAATTACTGGAAAGCAGTTGATTTATACTTAGGCGGTTCAGAACACGCCACTGGACACTTATTGTATAGCCGTTTCTGGAATAAATTCTTGAAAGATTTAGGATTAGTACCCGAAGAAGAATTTGCTAAGAAATTGATTAATCAAGGCATGATTCAGGGACGTTCTAATTTTGTGTATCGTGTAAAATCATCTGTAGGCGAAGGTAAAAATCCTGTTTTTGTTTCATTCGGTTTAAAAGAACAATATGAAACTACGCCAATCCACGTGGATGTAAACATTGTTTCAAACGAAGTATTAGATGTAACAGCTTTCAAAAACTGGCGTTCAGATTTTGAAAATGCAGAGTTTATTTTAGAAGATGGCAAATATATCTGCGGTGTAGAAGTAGAAAAAATGTCGAAATCTAAATACAACGTAGTCAATCCAGATGTATTAGTTGATAAAGTTGGTGCAGATACTTTGCGTTTGTACGAAATGTTCTTAGGTCCATTAGAACAAGCCAAACCTTGGAATACCAATGGTATCGACGGTTCATTCCGCTTTATCAAAAAAGTATGGCGTTTGTTCTATGACGATTTGGGGAATTTCAAAGTAAAAGACGAAGCCCCAACACCAGCAGAATTGAAAGTTTTACATACTTGTATCAAGAAAGTAGAAGAAGATTTAGAGCGTTATTCGTTCAATACAGTAGTTTCTACTTTGATGATTTGTGTGAACGATTTAGGTTCATTGAAATGTGCTAAGAAAGCAATCTTGCAAGAATTAGTCATTTTAATGTCGCCATACACACCACACATTGCCGAAGAACTTTGGGTATTGTTAGGTAACGAAGCTGGAACAATTTCTTATGCTACTTTCCCTAAATTCAATGCTTCGTTATTGGTAGAAGCCAATTTTGATTATCCGATTTCAATCAACGGAAAAGTAAGAGCCAATATCTCTTTCCCAACCGATTCCATTCCAGCGGATATAGAAGCAGGCGTATTAGCTAATGAAGTAGTACAAAAATGGTTAGACGGTAAAGCTCCTAAAAAAGTAATCGTTGTACCAAAACGTATTGTGAATGTAGTTTTGTAAGCTAATTTATTGACGAATATTTAATTCTATTGAATCCTATGAGTTTTTTGAAACCTCATAGGATTTTTTGTTTTCTAAAAATAACAATCTCTTCAAGTGCTTTTAGTTTTTTCTCCTTAACTTCAAAAACTAAAATATACCTTTCATCAAATTATCTTTTTTATGGAATTACAAGCCTTACAATATCCCATCGGAAAATGGGTTCCTCAAGAAACACATACTTGGGAAGAGATTCAAGAAAAAATAGCTCTGTTAAAAACAATTCCTGCAAAATATAAGGAAGTAAGTACTGAATTAAGCGAGGAGGATTTATTGAAACAATATCGTGAAGGTAGTTGGTCGGTCAGACAAATCATTCACCATGTTGCCGATATGCACGTCTTGTATTTTGTTCGTTTTAAACATGCTCTAACAGAAGTAAATTCAGAAGCTGTGGTAGGAAAAGTAGATGCTTGGGCAAATTTAGAGGAAGCCAAAACAGCTCCTATTGATTTTTCTTTGACTTTATTAGCAGGTACTCATCAGCGTTGGACTTACCTTTTAGAACAAATGACGGAAGAAGATTTTCAAAAAGGATTTTATCACCCAACACGTAAGATGTACATGACCTTGAAAGATGCCGTTGATATTGGCGTTTGGCATAGTCAACATCATTTGGCACATATTAAAATTGCACTGGGAGTTGCCCAATCATAGAAAGTATCTAGTACAAAAAACTTTAAAGTCTTCTATAGAAAACTCCTTCAAAAAGGATAAAAATTTATCCTTTTTGAAGGAGTTTTCCTACTAAAAGAGGAAAACTTTCCTCTTTTAGTAGGAAAATTGGTACTCCAAGTATCAACACTTCTACTTTTTTGCGGAATATTGCGGCTTTCAACAGCAAAACCCCATCAAAACTTCGGATTATTGCGGTTTTAGATAGCAATTTTGCTATTTCAAATAAGAAAATCTCTTCTCTGAATATAAAAATTCTTTCTTTTTTGCAGGAAATTACGGTTTTTAGTATCAATATACTTATTACTTCAACCGCAATTTTATAATTTCATTTTACCGACTTTATTAAAAAATCGCCAGCTTAATAAACTGGCAGAAGCAAAAAGACTAATGGTTAGCCCAATCCAAATGCCAACGTGTTTTAAATCATAAACAAATCCTAAAACATAACACAAAGGTAAACCCACACCCCAATACGCAAAAATGGTAATTAAAGTAGGAACATTTACATCTTGTACCCCTCGTAAAATGCCTAAACTTACTGCCTGAACGCCATCGAATAATTGAAAAATTCCTCCCCAAATAATTAATTGAGCCGCCAATAAAATTACGCCTTCATCTTTTACATAACTCGCAAAAAAGTCATTAAAAGTCAACATTAAAACTCCACAAACGCCCATAAAACTTACTCCCATAAGTAATGCTGCCGTTCCAGCTCTAAAGATGGCGGTTCGATTTCTTTCCCCTACTCCTGCCCCAACTCGGATACCTCCTGCCGTGGCAATTCCAGTGGCAGCCATATAAGTAAGCGAAACAAAACCTATCGCTACTTGATGTGCTGCTTTGTGCTGAATACTTATCCAACCCATCATTACAACAGCACCATAGAAAGCGGCAATCTCGAAAAAGCCCTGAAAACCACTTGGCACACCTACTTTCAAGATACTTTTAATCAGTTTAGATATTTCATTTTTATGAATTTGAATTGCTAAATAAGGTTTGAAATATGAAGCATTGAAAACATAATAAGCAATGGCAATAAGCATATAAATCCTTGAAATAAAAGTAGCATAACCAGCACCATACAAACCTAATTCTGGGAAAATCCAAATACCATTAATCAAAAAATAATTCAGAATAACATTGATTAACAAAGCTGTCCAAGTGATATTCATCGCTACTTTGGTGTACGACAAACCATCCGTAAAACTTTTAAAGGCAGAAAAAAGAAATGAAAAAATTGTAGATGCCGTAATTATCCAAAGGTAGTTTTGAGTAAGTCCTCTGATTTGTTTGGGCTGGTCTAATATTTCCATATACAAGCCAAAAGCTACTACTAATCCAGCACAAATAATACCCATTAATATTGCTACCCACAAGCTTGCTCTTAGTAATAAATTGCATTTGGTAAAATCATTTTCTGCTTTGGCTTGAGCAACCATTGGCGAAACAATCTGTAAACAGATATAGCCAATGATGGAAATATTAATCGAAATACCATTGGCATCAGCGGCGGCAGCCAAAGATTCCACTGCACCTTTATCCATCCGACCCACTTGAATAGTATCAGCCAAACCCATTATCATTATTCCCAATTGCCCCGCAATGATGGGAAGCGACAAACGATAAGTAGCAATTAGGTCGGGTTGGTAATTTTTAAATAAATTTTTCAAGGATATAAATTTTATGAGATTGTTGATAAAATAAAAAAAGATTGAGAAAGCTTTTGTAGATGCTAAACAAAGTTAAAACCTAAATAATTGATATACTTAAAAGACACTATCCCTAATTTTGTGTAAGTTGTTTTTTGTATTGATTATTTGTTTTTGATTCTTTGGTCAAAAATAAGGTAAAATTGGTTGATAATAATTCCCCAGTTATGAATGGGTTTAG
>NZ_JAYGIL010000020.1:0-127059 GCF_034931025.1 Arcicella gelida
CACAATTCTGAGAAGTATTCTATTTGAATTTATTGAAGGATATTACAATAGACAGCGATTGCATTCAAGTTTAAAATATGAATTCCCACTTGATTTTGAAACGCAATGGTTTGAGAAAAATGCCGAAAAGTGTAAACATTAAACAATAAAACCTCGCAAAAAGTGTAAACCAAAAATAGACCACCCCAAATTGTCACGAGTAGTATATCTTTAACGAGCTGTGGTTTAATGATGTTACTTTCCAAGAGTCCAAACGAATCTTAGACCGTTAGTAATTAACTCTCAAAAAACAAATTCCCCGACACATAGCAAGCCAGCGGTTTCGGGGAATACGTTGTAGAAGATAAATTTTAAGGACAAATCGCAAATTTAGAGTGCAAACTATCTTACTTTTATTACAACTTTTCCTTTAGCTCGTCCCGTTTCCACATAAGCTAAAGCCTCGTTAGTTTGTTCAAAGGGAAATACTTTATCAACAATTGGTTTAATGATACCAGCCTCAATCAATTTCGTAATATCGCCTAGTGCTTTGCCGTCTGCACGCATAAACAAAAATTTAAAATTGACATTTTGCTTTTTAGCTATTCGTCGAGCTGAGAAACTCAATAAATTCATAATCACTTGAAAAGGCCAAGCTAAACCAATTTCTTTGGCTAATTCAGCTGTGGGTGGTCCCGTCAAAGTAACCAATGTGCCACCAGGTTTTAAAATTTTCAAAGAACCTTCAAGTACTTTTGCATCTCTGTTGCTATGAAGTACCACGTCATAATCTTTTAAAATGGTAGCAAAATCCTGTGTTTTGTAGTCTATCACTAAATCAGCACCCAATTTCTTTACCAAAGCTGTATTTGCTGAACTTGTAGTAGTAGCAACGTAAGCACCAATATGTTTGGCAAATTGAATGGCAAACGTACCAACACCACCAGAACCAGCTTGAATGAATACTTTTTGACCTTTTTTCAAGTTTGCAATTTCTACAAGTGCCTGCCAAACGGTAAGCCCAACCAAAGGAATAGAAGCAGCTTCTTCCATTGAAAGGTTTGTAGGTTTCAATGCTAAATCATTTTCCTGCACAGCAATCTGTTCTGCAAAACTACCTATTCTGTGGTCGCCCACTCTTGAATAAACCTCATCGCCTACCTTAAATTTTGAAACCTTTGCACCTACTTTGGTTATGACACCAGCCATGTCGTGTCCATTTACGAAAGGCGTTTTGTAAGGCAAAAATATTTTGAATTCGCCATTTCTAACCAACGAATCTAACAAATTCACACCTGCACTATGAATCTGAACCAATACCTCATTTTCCTTTATCGTTGGCACATTTACATCGCTTAAATGTAATGTTTCGTTTTTGCCGTATTTTTTAACTGAGTATGCTTTCATTTTGGGATATTTTTTAATTTTGAAAAATAAATATTTGATACACTAAGAATTACAAGATTTATTAACGGAACAACAATACTTGCCGTTGGGTCACCTACCATATAATGAATAATAACGGCTGAAATATACAGTATTCCAAATCCTGCATAAGCCCATTCTTTCACCTTTACAGGAAAAAACGGAACAATTAGAACTACTGCTCCAATAAGTTTTGAAATCCCAACTTGTATTCTGAAATAAGCTGGAAAACCAAAATGCTTGTATGCCTCTACAATCGTTGAATCAGTAAAATACAGATAGACTGCATATAATGAACCGATACTTATTAAAGAAGTCGTTATCCAATAAATTATTTTATCTTTTTTCATTTTAACTGTCTAAGAACATTTTTTTCTAAAAAGCCATAAGCAAAATGCTGTAAATTTATTAAGCTCGTAGTGCCTTTGCCTACAATATTTCTGAATTTAGGATGGTCTGTTTGAACTACTTTAAGAATTTTATCTACGACAAGTTTTGGGTCTTCGGCTTTATCTAATAATTCGTCAGAGAATTTTTGAATTTTATTTCTTAGCGAGTTATAATCTGCAATTTTATTTACAGCAGCAGAAGAGTTATCTATAATATTTGTCTTGAAAGCAGCTGGTTCAATCATTGCCACATCAATATTGAACTCATTCAATTCATAACGCAATGATTTGAAATACCCTTCTAAAGCGTGTTTGGAAGCGGCATAATAGGCTGTATTTGGAAATGACACAAGTCCAATGATTGAACCTACGGTGATGATTTTACCAGATTTTTGTTTTCTAAAATGTGGTAAAATAGTGTTTGTAACTTTAATAGTCCCCCAAAAGTTAGTTTCCAATTGTTGTCTTCCTAACTCAATAGGTGTTTCCTCAGCAATCCCTGATACATAAAAACCAGCATTATTGATCAGAACATCCAATTGAGGTGTTACTTTGAAAAGCCTTTCTGAAAAAGTATTTATTGACTGTTCAGAGTCAAGGTCTAAGGCAATCATTTTAAATGGTAACTTTCCTGTGTACTTTTCAGGGTTACGACTTGTACCAACAACATTATAGCCGCTTTCATGTAGTTTATTTGCAATTAATAAACCAAAACCTGATGATGCTCCTGTCACTAAAATATTTTTTTTCATTTTTTTCTTTGATAATTTATTCATAAATTTACTTGCGATTTGCAAGTGTAAAGGTATGGCAAATTGCTTGCATATTGCAAGTGATTTTTAAAATATTTTAGAAAAAATGAAAAAAATAGAAAAAAGGTCAAATTGTCCTGTGAGTTCCTCACTTGATATTTTTGGTGATAAGTGGTCATTACTTATCATGCGAGATATGATATTTTACAATAAATCTACTTATGGAGACTTCTTGAAATCAGAGGAGAAAATAGCCACTAACATATTGGCTACAAGACTGTTAAATCTTGAAGAACACAACTTAATAGAGAAGTTAGAACACCCTGATAGCAAAGCCAAGGTGCTTTATAAACTCACCGAAAAAGGAATTGATTTACTACCTATAATTGTAGAAATACAACTTTGGGCGGATAAATATTTTACGTTACCAGATGCAATAAAAGCAATAATAGAGGAAGGGAAAAAGGATAAAAAAGGGTTTATTGAAGCTTTAACAAGACAATTGAAAGCAAATATAAGGTGAACATTTATTATTGTATCTACAAATACACAATAAACGATTTTCAATTATTTATCCTTTAAGTACAATTTTATTTTAAGAGAATTAACTGTCGCTTGTGTGATTTGAGGGCTTTAAGTAAAAAGAAGTTAATAGTATATCAGTTATTGTATTACACTCATAATCAGACAGATACTACTAAAGGTAAGTAATCGGGTAAAATAAACTCTTGTATTCCTTTGTAAAAGCACCATTGGTGCGACAGAAAGCCAACTATCTTGAAGTCTGCCACTCCTACGAAGCTGATGAAAAAATTAGTTTCAGCAACCAATCCTAATAAAATATACCATTTAGTATATTTGCATAGAAATTATTAAACACGTTAAATGAAATAGTGAACAATATTGGTTCACACAACACTTTAAAATTGAAATAATGACAAACAAAGAACTTGTGTTTACGGCTGTTACCTCTGTATTCGGCCAGAGGGATGTCTCTGCGTTGGATAAATATTTTGATAGCAACTATATTCAGCACAATCCTGCTCTGCCCAATGGTACAGACATATTGAAACAAATAATACCAGGCTTGCCCGCAGATTTTAAATACGAAGTAGCAACAGTTACTGAACATGATGACATTGTGATGGTTCACGGTCGTTTTTCTAACTGGAATGGAAAAAACTACGTTGCAGTAGATATTTTTAAGGTGAAAGATGGTAAAATTATCGAACACTGGGATGTATTACAAGAGGAAGTCGAGACGGCAAAAACGGTAACAGGTAATCCAATGTTTCCTTTATCCTAAATTCTGAATATTTTAATTTCAATAACATGACAACTAAAGCAGAAAGAACCAAACAATTTATACTGGAAACGGCAGCACCAATCTATAACGAAAAAGGTATTTCTGGGGTTAGTATCGATGATATTCTGGAAGCAACCCAGCTTACAAAAGGCTGTATTTATGGGCATTTTAAAGGTAAGGATGACCTTTCTGAACAGGTTGTGGAGTACTCTCTAAACAATATGACCGCAAAAATTAATGCTGTAGTCTCTCAAGAGACGACCGCCAGAGCAAAAATTAATGCTTTTATTGATTTTTATAAGAACCCTATTGCTACATATATATCTGGTGGTTGCCCAATCTTCAATACAGCAGTAGAAGTTGATGATAATTTTCCAGAAATCAAAAAAAAGGTAGCGGCCAAATTTATTACAGGGCAGCAAGGTCTTTCGACTATTCTTCAGCAAGGTATTGAAAATGGTGAGTTTTCTTCTGAACTAAATCCGGCTAGGTTTGCTTTCAAAATGTTTTCGGCAATCGAAGGCGGAATCATCATCTGTCGTACTATAGATTCTGCTCAGCCGATGTTTGAGTTAGTGAATGACCTCAAAAAAGAACTTGATCAATATTGCGTATAATTTTTTTTGCTAAAAAATATACCTTTTAGTCTATTTTATAATAATCCATTTATTTTTAACACTTACAATTTAAAATCAATACAATGAAAACAACAGGAAATACCATATTCATCACTGGCGGAAGTGCAGGAATAGGTTTGGCAATTGCAAAGAAACTTAATGCCGCAGGCAACAAAATTATCATCAATGGTCGCAATGAAGAACGTCTCGAAAAGGCACTTCTGGAACTTGACGGAGCGGCAGCTATCAAAGGTGACTGGGCAGATACTTCGGAAAGAATCCGTATCGCAAATGAATTGAAAAACAATTATCCAGATGTGAATATCATTATCAATAATGCTGGCGCTGCTTTCGGCTATCTTCTAAGCGAAGAGACAAATGCAGTAGAGAAAGCACAGATTGAAATGAATATCAATTATTTTGCTATCATACATTTTAACGAACTGATGATTCCTCACCTATTGCAGAAAGAGGAGTCAGCTATTATAAATATTTCTTCGCTTGCCGTTTACGGAAGTCATAAGTTTTTGCCTACTTATGGTGCTACCAAAGCAGCATTGCATAGCTACACAGTTGCTTTACGATACACTTACGAGGAGCAGAAAAATTTGCAAGTGTATGAGGTATATCCACCATTGACCAATACCGAATTCTCATCTTATATTGGTGGCGAAAATGGTATTCCGCCAAGTGAAGTAGCCGATGAATTACTCAATGGTTTAGAGAATAATCAATTTGATGTTCCAGTTGGTGAAACTAAAATTTATGCCGCAGCCATTAGCGAGGCAATGTCTAAAATTACTCCTGAAGCAAATCATTCATAAACTTTGAAGAGGATTTTGATTTATAAATCAAAATCCTCTTTTATAAAAAATTATTATCATGAAAATTCAAGGTAAAACAATACTTATCACAGGTGGTGGATCAGGTATAGGTTTGGAGTCTGCCAAGCAATTTTTGAATCTTGGTGCTAAAGTTATTGTCACAGGACGTAACAATGCTAAACTAGAGTTGGTAAAGCAAGCATATCCTGACATCATTACTTTTCAAAGTGATGTGTCAAATGCAAGTGATGCGGAAATTCTTTTTCAAAAAGTAAAACAACTGGGAGGAATAGATATTTTGCTAAATAATGCTGGCGTAGGTGTTCCTCCTGTTAATCTGGGTGTTGCAAGTGATAAACATTTAGCTGGGGCGATTTATGAAATGGAAGTTAATTATTTTGGTGTTATTCGGCTAAATAACCTTTTTATGGATATGCTAAAATCTAGGAAGGAATCAGCGATTATCAATACAACATCGATTTTGAGTATGGTACCTTCAGTATTAGAAGCCACCTATTCTGCATCCAAAGCAGCTTTGTCTTCTTACACCAAATCATTGAGATCTCATTTGCAAACCATCAACAGCTCAGTAAAAATATTTGAACTTCAGCCACCTTTGGTAGATACTGAGATGGTTGCAGACCGTCCTGACAAGAAAATAAGCCCCGAAAAGTTAGTAAATGCTTTGATAGATGGCTTGCATAAAGACGTATATACCATTCGTGTTGGCGATACGAAAGCTATATATGTACTAAATCGCCTTTTTCCTGACACTGCCTACAAATTGGTTAATTCGAAGGAAGCTTATGAAAAACTTAAATAAATTAATTATTGAATTTTAAACATCGTGAAATACACTCATAAAACTAAATTCTTTATCTTGCCTAGTCATCCAATACAGAATATTTACGAAAGTATAGAGTATATTTTTGATAAATGGGGTTATTTTTCTTATTAATACCTCTACCTCTGGTTTTCAAGAATTCATAAGGGCTTTCAAACTCAATACTCCGTGAATAATATCAAAATTATAGAAATCTCTAAACTGATTCATAGCTTGTTTTACATCTTTTAAATCTTAAAACACAAGTCTATGACATACAGCCTTTCCGTAATATAATGATAAGATTCTATATTGCTGTTTTGCTGGAGTCTAGTAGGTTTTGTAAACTCTTGGATACACTTTTTGTCGTGGAAGTATTTTTGGAGCAATTCGGCAACGAAGCGGTTCGTCGCCAGTTGCTACCATTATCACAGTTAGTATAAGCACATTTTTATTTTTGCCCGCCACCTACCAGAATTTTATATCAAATGCTGGTAGTTCCCAAAAATCTAAACAGTTTCTTTAACATTCAAGATAAACCTATTCCTAAAGTTCCATCACAAAAGCATATTTCCCTGAACCTAATGCAATTGTTCCGTCTTGAGCTATACTAATACTTGCTCCACTTTCAGTAATTGAACTGAGTTTTTGCGTGGGAAAAGTCAGCGTTGCGGTAGTATTCGCTGGAATTTCTACTTCCCAAGTCAGTTTCCCATTTTCTATTTTCCAAGCCGAAACCACTACTCCATAATTGGTTTTTAAGCTTCCTTTCGCATAAGTAAGCCCCCCTCCTATTTGTGGTTTTATCACAATTTCTTTGTACCCAGCACCATCAAATTCTTTGGTATCAATTCCTGCAATATTTCTGTACATCCAGTCGCCTACTGCTCCATAAGCGTAATGGTTGAAAGAAGTCATGCCTGGATCTTGGAAAGTACTGTCGGGTTTCATACTGTCCCAACGTTCCCAAATGGTTGTTGCTCCATGTGCTTTGATTGGATATAACCACGAAGGATAAGTATCTTGCAAAAGCAATTTATAGGCTACATCATTTTTGCCAAAACGGCTCAAAACAGGATTTAAAAAAGGTGTTCCTAAGAAACCTGTCGTTAAGTGATAATTATAAGATTTGATATTGTCAACCAATCTTTCTACCGCTTGCTGACGCAATGATTCTGGCAACATATCAAATTGTAAAGCCAAAATATAAGCCGTTTGCGTTTCTGAAATCAATTTTCCAGATTCAGTCATGTATTCTTTTTGGAATTGTTTTTTGACTCTCCCTAAAAGCTTTTCATAGTTTTGAACATCCTCCGTTTTACCTAATATTTTGCCTGTGTTAATCATTAACTGTACACTGTAAGCATAAAAACATTGAGCCACCAAGTAATTATCAGTGATGGCAGATTTCATTCCAATCATTCCTTTTGAATCATCAACACGATACGAAAGCCAGTCAGCAAATTGAAAACCAGTATTCCATAAATCATTTTTAGCAGCTTTATGGATATATTCCACACTTTTTTTCATGGTTTCATATTGATTTTCAAGCACTTGTTTGTCCCCAAAAGCTACGTAAACATTATATGGAATAATAATTCCTGCATCGCCCCAGCCAGCCGCTTGCGAAGGACCGTCATTCAATACATTCGGAATTACGTGCGGCACTGCTCCATTTGAAAATTGGTCTGCCGTTACATCTTTCAACCATTTTGCAAAGAACTGATTCGCATTGAAATTATAAGAAGCCGTTCTTGAAAATACTTCTGCGTCGCCAGTCCAACCCAAACGCTCGTCACGTTGTGGACAGTCGGTTGGTACATCCAAGAAATTACCTTTTTGTCCCCACTGGATATTTTTTTGTAATTGGTTTACTAAAGGATTTGAGGTTTCAAAATTTCCAGTTTGCTCCATATCCGAATACAAAGCATAAGCCGTGAAATCTTCTGGATTAATTTTCCCTTCTATACCTTCTACTTGCACATATCTAAAACCAAAGAAAGTAAAATGTGGCTCAAAGAAATCTTTGCCATTACCGCTCAAAATATAAGTAGCCTGTGCTTTTGCTGAACGAAGGTTGGCAAAGTAGGGATTCCCGAATTTATCCATCATTTCAAAATGTGAAAGCGTAATTTTATCGCCCGCTTTTCCTTGTGCCGAAAGCGTTATCCAACCCACCAAATTTTGTCCGAAGTCTAAAATTGTTTCACCATTCGTCGCCTTGAATACTTTTACGGGTTTAAAAGTTTCATGTTTTTTAATAGGCTCATTTACTGAAGCATTGAGATAATCTGTCGGGAATTTTTTCTCTACGGCATTTTTCCAGTTAGTATCATTGAAAGCAATACTTGCCCAATTGGCAATTCTTTTACTTGCATCAATTACTTCCCCATCATAAATTTCAGCAAAACGAATATCGCTTTCTGCTACTTTCCAAGAATTATCAGACACAACACTTTCTTTTGAACCATCTGAATAAGTCAGTTCTAATTGGAAAAGTAAAGCGGTTTCCTTTCCATAAATATTTCGTTGTTTTAGCCAAGCCAAACGTGTTCTGTACCAACCACTTCCTAAAGTTGCACCAATGGCATTTTTCCCAGAAGCGATTAAATTCGTAACATCATAAGTTTGGTACTGTAAATGTTTATTATAACTCGTCCAACCCGGAGTTAGAAAAGCATCACCTACTCTTTTTCCATTCAATTGAATTTCGTACAAACCTCTTGCGGTTACAAAAGCCGTAGCATTGACAATTTTCTTTTTTGTTTCAAAGCTCTTTCTAAACATCGGTACAACACCATTTACGGTATCATTTACAAAGCCCGAACTTATCCATTTTGCTTTCCAATCGCTTTTGTTTAAAGCTGTTTGGAAATTGGCTGTAGCCCATTCCGACGTTTGTCCTTGATTATCCCAAACTCTTACTTGCCAAGTAAAACGAGTATTTGAAGGAAGTTTTTCTCCTTGATAAGCATTAAAAATAGAGGTTTCAGCATTGACTTTACCACTATTCCAGATGACATTTCTACCATTTTTTACTTGAATTTCGTAAGCAATTTGCTTTACATTTTTCTTTTCTGAAACGAGTTCCCAACTAAATCTTGGTTTTTCGGCATCAACCCCAACGGGATTCTGTTGGTTTTCAGTCCTGAGGTTTTGAAGCTTTAACTGAGCAAACAAAGTGTTTGCCATTAAAAAGCAAAGGAGAAATAATAGTTTTAATTTCATGTTAATTTGAAAATTGGATAAGATAAATTCTATAAAATACTGATAATGAATACGTTAAAAAAGCACACATCTAACGGCAAGACTTTTCAATGCACATTATCATTAAATAAGTATAAATATATCTTGGAATAAAACAAGTACTCTCATGTACTTTCCTTTAATTAGCCATTATTTTATGCTACACTACCCTATCCTGCTTGTAACTTAAAACCATAATCAAACAAAAAACGCCCCGTTTCCGAGGCGTTCAAGTATATAAGTGGTTAGCAATTATCGTCCCATCCAACCGCCATCTACAGTCAAAATTGTTCCTTGTACATATTTTGAAGCATCTGAACAAAGGAAAACAGTCGCTCCTTTAAAATCTTCGGTTTCTCCCCAACGTCCAGCAGGAATTCTATCTAAAATACTTTTTGAACGATTTTCGTCACCTCGCAAAGCTTCAGTATTGTCCGTTGCAATGTAACCCGGAGCAATGGCGTTCACATTGATTCCTTTTGATGCCCACTCGTTGGCAAAAGCTTTTACTAAACTTCCAATCGCACCTTTACTTGCAGCATAACTCGGCACATTAATTCCCCCTTGGAATGTCAATAAAGAAGCGGTAAATACGACTTTCCCCGAACCTTGGGCAATCATCATTTTACCAATTTCACGAGTAAGAATAAATTGAGCATCCAAATTAATACTCAATACATTATCCCAATATTCGTCTGAATGTTCAGCAGCAGGATTTCTTAAAATTGTGCCTGCATTATTTACCAAAATATCAATGACAGGGAAATCCGTTTTTACTTGATTGATGAAAGAATAAAGAGCGTTTCTATCCGAAAAATCACATTGATAAGCCTTGAATTTTCTACCAATGGCTGTTACTTCTTTTTCTACCTGACTTCCTTTAAGCTCTAAGGAAGCCGAAACGCCAATTATATCAGCTCCAGCTTCTGCTAAAGCCAGAGCCATTGCTTTTCCGATTCCTTTTTTACAACCTGTTACTAATGCAATTTTGCCATCAAGGCGAAATAAATCGAGCGTGTTCATTTTTGTTCTGTTATAAATGCTTTGCAATAATCCTGTTAATGATACAAAACAATATACTTTTCAAGTTAATCAAGCAATTCTCTTTGAAATTTTATAGAGAAAAGGCACATTTCAATAATTTTTGCGATGATTGAGTAGATTTTTTTTAAAATATTTGATCTCTGTCGTTTTTATACAATAAGCTCTTCGTTTTTTAAATGACTTTTTATATTTATTTATTCCTGCAAATTCAAAATATAATTTTAAATTTGCAGGAATAAATTTTAACATTATGATTCATCGAGAACTTAGTTCAGAATTACTTTTTAGGGTAAATAATTTTCCTGTTTCGGCAATCTTAGGACCTAGACAAGTAGGAAAAACGACTTTAGTTAAGGCAATTCAAAACGAGTTACCGAAAGAAAGTATCTATTTTGACTTAGAGATACCCTCTGATTTGAATAAATTTACAGCTGACCCTGAATTATTTCTCAAAAACTTACAGCATCAAACTGTTATTTTAGACGAAATTCATCGGCTACCGAATATTTTTGTCTTACTCCGTGGTTTAATCGACCAACAACGTGACGCTGGGCGATTTATACTTTTAGGTTCGGCTTCTCCAGATTTATTAAAAAATACGGCTGAATCACTCGCTGGTCGGATTTCATATTTAGAAATGCACCCTTTGCATTATCGTGAAATTGCCCCAGAAAATTATCAAAATCACTGGCTTTGGGGTGGATTTCCAGCGGCTTATTTACCTAAAAACGACCGTATCAAAAACCTTTGGCTAAATGATTTTTTGATGAGTTATCTTGAAAGAGATTTACCTCAATTAGGACTTTCAGTTTCGCCATTACTCATGCGCCGACTTTTAATGATGCTTGCTAGTATTCAAGGTGGAGTTTTAAATTATTCAACTTTAGCAAATTCATTGGGTGTAAGCCAACCAACAGTAAAAAATGCCATTGACTTTTTAGAGCAAGCCTTTTTAATACGTCGTTTACAGCCTTATTTTGTCAATATTGGGAAACGTTTAGTAAAAAGTCCTAAAATTTATATTCGTGACAGTGGACTTTTACATCATTTATTGAATGTAAAAGATTTCAATAGCCTTTTGGGGCATATCGTTGCTGGCGGTTCTTGGGAAGGTTATATCATTCAAGAAATCATCAGCATTTTACCACAAGATGCTTTGCCATTTTATTATCGTTCACAAGATGGTGCTGAATTAGATTTGGTCATCGAACAAGGTTTAGGCATTAAACTCGCCATAGAAATTAAATTATCAGACTCGCCAACACTTTCAAAAGGCAACAGTATTTCTTTGCAAGATGTAGGCAATCCGCCTTTGTTGGTTGTTACTCCATCCGCTCAAGACTATGAACTTCGTCCCAACGTTTGGGTTTGTTCAATTGCTACTTTAGCCCAGAATTTAGCAAAATTTGGCTTAAATGCTTATCAGCTTTAATATGTTTTATTCCTGCATATTTAAAATCATATTTTAAATATGCAGGAATAAAGAACTATTTACTTCATTACATTCTCAATAATATATCTTCTCGATTTCTAAAATGGCTAATATTAATTCTCTTTATTTTTCTAAATAAAATACTCTTTCAACAGGTTCAGCAGATTGCACTTTTCCTACAATACCATATTGCCAAGCCACAATACTTACTTTCATAGGAAACTTTGCTTTAGGTGGAATTTTAGTAAAAAATACTTGATTATCTTTAATATAAGCTGGTCCTTCTTTTACATAAAATTGAACTGCTAAATTGGCATTTGAAGAAGCGTTCAATACAAGTTTTTTTATACTAACCTTCTGATTAGCAATATTTTTAAAAGTAATTACCTGTGTTTTTCCTTCTGTATTTTTCAAAGGAAAACGCATATCCAATTGTTGAACCGCTGATTTATAATACTTATCTCCTTCATTATGAGCTAATAACCAAATATCATTTGTCCTTTTAGGATTATTAAAACCCATTCTGTAAAAACTTACTTGAAAAGTTGAATCATCCAGTTTTTTTACTGGGCCACAAATACGGTCAATCCTTAATTGGGTAGAAGTAAAATCTGTAACTGTTTTCATTCTGGAAGTATCTGCAAAAAATGCTTTTAATCTAAAACTTATTCCATCTTCCAAGGGCGTAAATTTTAATTGATAATTTGCATGTGTTTTTACAAGTTGTAACACCTTATTATTTTGCATAAAACCAATATATTGCTGTTTTTTAGCACGAGCTTTAGCATAAAATACTTCCGTCCTATCTGCCATTTCTTTATCAAAACACCAAGATGCTTCTTCACGATTCCCTTGATAATTTGAATAAGCTGACGCTTTTGCTGTCGGAAGACTATCTTTTCTCCATCTATCCATCAACCAGCCTTTTGTTGGGTTTATTGGATTAAGTTTTTGATTATCTGTTTTTGACAAACGATATTTAGCAGCCTTTTTGATGAACATCGCCACATAATCGACCATCGCATCGCTATAATCAAAATGTCCGTGACCAGCATCAGCAAAAAATGAAATTGGCGTTTTAGGATGTTTTATGACATAATCAAAACCGGGTTTTATACGAGCTTCCCACCATTCATATTCGCCCATGACGAATAAACTAGGCACGCCTTCAATGCTACGATTTTCCCAATTTGGATTTGGACGACCACTCCCTGTAAGATTTGTTTGAGGAGTATCGCCATGAATTGATACGATTGCCAAAGTACGGTTTGGATTCCAAGCACCAAAATTCCAAGGATAACTCGCCATTGCTGAATGTCCCATTGGTACTATCGGAGCTGTAGCCAATTCTGCATAGCCAGAAACTTGAGCAAGGTCGTTCATCATGGTTTGAAAATGTTCCTGAATACCTTTATGAAAATCGAAAGTAATATCTAAACCCGGCGTTATCCAAATTTCTGCAATCCCTACTTCTGACATCGTTTTACGAAAATTGGCATTTTCCAACATTCCTTCTTCCACCATATTGTGCATACACAGAACTACTCCTTTTACTTGCTTACAATTTTCAGGAATCCAAAGAAAAGCCTGTGGCTTGTCATTTGTTTCAGGATGAATCATTCCTTTCACAGGCACAGACCATTGCCAAACTTGGGCATGGCTTATAAAAGAAATGATACTTAAAATCAGAATTATTATTTTTCGCATGTTGGCTAAATCGTTTAAGCAATGTTACATTAAACATTACTTGTTCTTACTGTTTTGAATAAAGAATGAAAAGTAAGACGATATACCCTAAACTGTGAAAATATTTATTTTAATCATTCGGCAAGCTAATCTGATTCCTTCTAAAAGAAAATCTAGTAGCGATTTACTCCTTTCCTAAAACGTGCGTCATATAATTATCTGCCATTTCAATCAAAGCTTCTGAATGTAATAATTTGCTATAATCAATTCCTTGAAGTGCTAAAGCATGGATGAGTTGATTTAATGTAGATGCTTTTCCTTTACCTTGTAGTAATGCTTTATACTGAAAATACTTGATTCCAAGCGGTTCTAAAACATCTTGCATTTTCAATGGTGTGTTATCTTCAGGCATTTTGGTCGTGTTGAAAAGCAATTGTAAAACCGTGGTGTAAAGTTTAGCATAAAAAAAGTTGGCTACTTCTTCGTCGGCTAAAATTCTGTTGAGCTTTTCTAATAACTCAGGTTTCAGTGATTGATGTATTCTGTTTGCATCGCCATTGATTTGGGAAATCTCTCTATCAGAAAGCATATTCCCTCCCTGACTCGTACTACCTTTGATGACAACGTAATTCATAATTTTAAAATATTAAATTGTGGAATTTTGAATTTATTCACAAAAATTATCAAATTCCGCTGAATTAAAAAGCCTTTATTACTTGATTCTTAATTTTAAACACTTCTTAACACAAAAACCATGAACATACATTCATTTTTAAAACAAAAATCCTGAGGGTTTATGCCTCAGGATTTTTATTATTTATAGGCTGTGAAAAATCATACCCCTCTCCTACCCTATTATTTTATATTTGAAATTCTTTAAAGAATGCCTAAATACGCACCATATTCTTCCAAAGTATTTCTTAAATTATCAAAATCTTCTTTACTTCTACTGCTGTAAACCTTTTCTGTTTTTGCTGATAATGTATTCATCCAAATACTTAAATCTTGCAAACTTTCTTCTGTTTTATTGTTTTTAGTATTCGCTTTTACGGCTAAGCCACTTGCTTCAACTATTTTCTCAATATCACTTATTGCTGTAATTGGCTCAATCTTTTCAGAGATTCTTCCTAAACTTTGAATGACTTTTTTGTCAATCTTACTTTTCCCAGTCAGAATTTCATTTCTTAAAGTAGGGTCAATTTTAGATAATCCTTCCGCAAATTGTGCATCTCTTTTAATGGTAGAAGCCCCTACATTATACTCTTTAGCCAGTTTTTCAACGGTTCTACCTTTTTCTTGTGAACTAGCATTGGGTTCATTGTGGACCCAATGCCCAGTTCTATCATACTTTCCTGGACCAGATTTTTCATTCAAAAATCTTAATCCACGGAAATATGAAATCTGTTCACTACTAAGGTTTCTTCTTCCTAATTGTAAATCAATCATGTAATCTTTCACTTCCTCTTTGGAATTGAAAGGCATGAGTTGCACACTGAAATTCAAATTGTGCTGTTTACAAATTTGAAAACGGTTATGTCCATCAACCAAAATATATACTGGCTCGTCTGGATACTGAGCATTCGCTTCAATTGCACTTCGTTTGGTTTCCCACAATGTCAAAGCATCACGGCAGCCATTTTTTAAAATATTTTGTTCCAACAAAGAAAATTCTTCTGCTCCTAATGGCGGAATAAACATCCTGAGTTCTTCCAATACTTCTATATTCTTTTTTACCTGTTCGTCAGATATTAATTTATTATTGACAAAAGTACTTTTTGTGGTCGCTGCAATGGCTTTTCCTAAATCTAGTTTTTTCATCTTTCCTCTTATTTAACCAATTGAAGGTATTCAATGTATTCATTGCAGAAATCAGCGTACAATTTAGCCGCTTCTGAAGTACCAGAAAATTTTGAAATGGTATTCAACATTACTTGTGCTTTTTGGAAATCTACCAAATGTTTGATTTCTGTTTTGAAAATTCTAATGGGTAAATTCTCCCTAACGGCTTCTTTGATATTATCATGCACTGAATTCTTTTTAACCATCGTAAAAACCAAACCATCTACATCAAGCATCGGGTTTAGGTTTTTCTTTACATCATGTACTTTATCCAATAAAGTATTTACGCCTTTCATGGCAGCCATTTCGGGCAACATCGTAACCAAACAAGCATCAGAAGCATACATTGCTGAAACTGTTAATTTACCTAATGAAGGCGGGCAATCTATCAAAACATAATCAAATTCACTGAGTAAAGGAATAATGCGGTTTTTAAGACGTAAATCTCCCCCAGTTAATAATATCAATTCATATTCAGCTTTGGCTAAATCAATGTCGGATGGTGATAAAAACAGGTTTTCTTGTATTTGCACAACGGGAAATTCAGCATCATTAATCAGAGAATCAGCTACTTGTACTTCTGGATTTTCAATTCCTAGAATTTGCGATAAATTTCCTTGTGGGTCAAGATCAATCATCAATACTCTAAAACCTTTGTTCGCCAAAGCTTCACCCAAACACGAAACCGTGGTTGTTTTCCCAACTCCTCCTTTATGATTTACAACCGATACTACCCTCGCTTTTTGATACAAATCTTTAGAATAACCGTATTTCATCAAAACGCCTTCCAATGCTACTAAATGGTTTTCATTTAATTTACGATTTCCTGCCACTGCTTGTCTTAAAGTACCAGAAGGTAAAGATGCTTCTTTTTCAATACCCGCAATCGACAAAGCAGGATTATGTCTGAAGAACTTTAAAGCATTTTCTTGTGTAAGCATTTCTAAACGATTTTAGGTTTTATTACATATCTGTTACAAACATAATTTTTTTGTAACAGATATGCAACAAAACAAATGTATAATGTTTGTAAATAATTATACATTTTCAAAAAATGCTCTTAAAAAGACCTAAATCAATCATTATTCGTGACTAAATATATTAAAATGAAGGAACTTGTGAGTAGATAACATTAACGTATTTTAATATACGTTAAGCAAAAAAAGTAGAAAATCTTATAAAAGATTAATCCCTATTTTTTTAGCTTCTTTTTGTAAAGCAATTGCTTCTGAACTAGCATGAATTTGCTGTTTATAAGCACTTTCTACAATTGAAATAATCGCACCATTGAAAGATGGATTGATATCTAAATACTGAATAATATTTTCGGCAGAAACAACATCTTGAAAATGTTTTTTAAATGATTCAAAAGCAAACTGAGTTTCTAAAGAAGTACTCAATTTACTAACCACAAATTGATAGCAATTTGAATCCGTTTTCAACAATTCAATAATTCTGTTCTGACAATAAATATGATACTTCTTTTTCAAATTAAACACATTCATATTCAAGCCTTCTTCTCTGGCTTTTTCTAAATGTGCTTTTTTCTTTTTTTCTCGTTCTTCTTTTTGCCTGGTTTCTTTTTCTTTCAATATCTCCGCAAACTTCTCATCTTCAAGTAATTGAATAATATAACCTACAACATTTCTGATTAGCTTCCCTCCTTTTGCTTCTGCAAACACATAAGCTATTGTTTCTTTAATCTTTTCCAGCGGATAAGCTTTCAACCATTTTTGAATCAATTCTTCCGATGCTCCATATTCTCCTACCAATTTCAAGATTTCTGTAACTTCCTTATTTTCAGGAATACTTTTCTTACTTTCTTTGATTAATTCATACGTTGCTTCTTCAATATCATCATTTGGCACCGAAATATTAGCATTTCGTTGAATCGTAAAAACCAATAAAACAACAGTATTCCCTTTCTTTCTTTCTTCATAAGTGAAATACAAATCACTGCTTTCTTGCAATTCTTTTTGGGCAACGTTGATTACTCTTTTCCGAAAATCTGTGTATTTGGCATAGCGGTCGCCCAAACCCAAAATATCTTTGAGTTTTTCTACTTCAAATTTAAAAGTACCCAATCGTTCAGATTCTTTACAAAATTCATAAAATCTGATGGCATAAATACTCTTCAATTGTAAAAGCGAACGAATATCAATAACCGTGAAATTGGTTTTTAATTGTAACAAATAAGGTGTTAATGTAGGTGAAAAGTCTATGTTAAACTTTCCTAAACCATTATTGTAAGTATAACCTGCAATGATAGTTGTGTTGATTAAACCTCCATCAAATTTGTTATAAATCGTTTTCTTGAGAAAATTATCTAATTCAATATTAATCCTAGAATAAATAGCTGTGGTACTGATGCCTGTAATTTTTTTGAACTCTTGCACTGAAATTGTGATGGTATCTAATCTATCTTTTGTATGATCTATTTTCGAAATCATGTGCAAAAGAATTTTTACCTGTATCGTACTCAAATCATATCGAGCATTGATTACAGGATTACTTTTTACTAACTTGAAGGGTGAATTTGATACGGCTGCCATTGCATTAGCAACTTTATCCGTTTTTTTATTTCCCATAACTATCACAAAACATAGTAATCAACAGCGGAACGAGACATCTAAATTTTAACAATCGCTTGCAATTTAATACTTCAATAGTAATCATCAAAATCCTTTAAATATATTTTTGAGAGCATTCTTACAGGATACATTCAGATTGTCTCTAATCTACATTCAATTTGTCTCGCTTATACATTCAGATTGTCTCTGGTCTGCATTCAATTTGTCTCGCTTGTGCATTCAGATTGTCTCTGGTCTGCATTCAATTTGTCTCGATATTACCTTTCAATTAACTCATTATCAATAACTTATGCCTCCTAAAATATTTAAAATAATATAAAGAATAAAAACAACAAAGAGAAAAACATTGATGTTTCTTTATTTTTTGGTTCTTTTTTTAAAAGATTTTCAATAATGTTTTACTCTAATCGACTTTTAAAGTTTTTATGAATCAATTTAAGCTCATTTTAACTTCAGTGATTCTTAAAGTAGGAACTATTTCTAATAGTTTTCTAAAATTCAGACTGAATAATGAGATTAATGCTAAGTTGACATGAAAACATTCAATTTGTCTCACTTCTTATTTCTTTTTCAATTTTAGCATTCTCCAAATTAATTCAAATTGTCTCGTTTAATCGCTTTTTAATCGTTTGTAAAGTGTCTGAAAAACATTCAAAAAGTCTCACTTCTAGCACTTGCTAATGATTCATTTATATGTTTAAACTAATTCAAATTGTCTCGTTTCTATAAAAGGTTTATCAAGAAATTTATTGAAAAATGATTATATAATTACTCAGTTGTCTGATTAATAAGTACTTATCAAGCATTCAAATTGTCTCGCTTCATCTCTTTGCAATAAATATTACTGTTCAAAAAAATACATTCAAAAAGTCTCTCTTCGGCATTTGTAAGAATGACAATGCTTTAAATAAGGAATAATTCAAAAAGTCTCACTTTAGGCTATTAAAAGCATTCAATTTGTCTCTTTCTTGACGTTTATTTTTATTGATAACACATTCAAAAAGTCTCACTTGATGATTTAAAAACCTTTTACCCATTTCAATTGAATACATTCAAATTGTCTCCCTTACAACAAATGCTCAGGAATGTATATATCATATATAAGTATGCTCACTACAGATATTGCTATTTAAAAGCATTCAAATTGTCTCAGTTCTTGAAATACATCATCTAATTTATACAGATTAAATACGGATTCATTTAGTAATAGCATTGGGTTCACTGTGAACCCAATGCTATTACTAAATGATATTAAAAAGGCTTTTAAGCGTAATCAATGACTTTTTTAAAAATATTTTTAATATTATTATCCAAAAAGAGTATCCAGAAAGTGTTTTCACATCTTTCTTTTGAAACCAAATAATTGCAATAATTCCTATGCAACATTATAAAAACTTTAAACCAGAAGATTTTGCTTCTGACGCTTCATTCAGAAGGTTGGTGTTGGAAGGAAATGATTACGATACAATATTTTGGGAAAACTGGATAGACAATAATCCTGCTAAAAGGGAGGACATTGAGAATGGTAAAAATGTATTATTATCAATCACAAATGCTTTTAATCAAATCTCAGAAGACGAAATTGAAGAAGAACTTGGAAAACTTGAATTCAAATTAGATGAAAAAGATGAAGCACAATCAAAATTAAGGTCATTATTCAATCCAAGACGCTTTTTTTATGCTGCCGCTTCTATTGCCATGTTATTAGGGGGCTTTTGGTGGTTTAGCCAACATAAGGGAAATATAGAATATGGAAATGATATATTTCAAACGGTAGCATCTAAAATGGTAAAAAGTGATTTGATAGAACAAGAAAATCATTCTGGTCACCAAATAGCGATTACTTTGACAGATGGAAGTACAATTATTTTGCAAAATGAAAGTAAAATAAGTTATCCCAAAACATTTGCTAAGGAAAAAAGAGAGGTTTATTTAGAAGGAGAGGCCTTTTTTGAGATTGCAAAAGACCCACAAAAACCATTTTATGTATTTGCTAACGATTTAGTAACGAAGGTATTAGGGACAAGTTTTTTGGTACAAAGCGACAAAACAACCAATAAAGTAAAAGTTGTGGTAAAAACAGGAAGAGTATCAGTTTTTGAAAGAACAGCAGAAAATTTGAACAAACAGCAAGCCCAAACTCAATTAGAAGGATTGGTTTTAACACCAAATCAGCAAGTTGTTTTTGATGAAGTAGATAAAAGAATGCTTCGTTCGACGGTAGAAAAACCTGAAATTTTAGGATTACCGATTCAGAAAAATCTATTTGAGTTTAACCATACACCGATAGGAGAGGTGTTTACTAAATTGGAAGAATCGTATGGATTGAAGGTTGTTTTTGATAAAGATGTAATGAAAGAATGTTATCTGACAGCTTCATTGAGCGACGAACCACTGTTTGAAAAACTGCTTTTGATTTGTAAGACAATTGATGCAAGGTATGAAGTAATCGATGCACAAATAATAATTTATAGTAAAGGATGTATGTAAACCCATAAAAAATATGATAAAATAGCTCAATTAGACAGTAAATTATCAAAAAAAATAAGGCGAAAGTGCTGCAACACTTTCGCCTTGTGAATCCCCAAAATCTATTGGCTAAGACGATACACAAAAAATGTGTACAGGGGAGAATTTTGCCGAATCATAACAATGACAAAACAAACAAATGTATGAAAAACAGATTACTATTTCAAAAAACAATTTTAAAAATCATGCGAATAAGTCTGTATCAAGTACTTATGGCGATTGTCTTTACAACTATCGCACAAGCTCATAAGACAATCGCTCAGGAAATACTTGAACGCAAAGTTTCTTTCCAATCAAATAATCAAAGTGTTGAGTCTATTTTACATAAAATTGAAAAAGTTTCAGAAGTCCAATTTATGTACAATCATCAAATTTTTGATGCCAAGCAGAAAATCTCTTTCAATGCTGAAAATGAGAAGCTTGAGAAGGTTTTAGACAGACTTTTAAGTCCTCTGAAAATTGATTATGAATTAGCAGGTAATAGAATAATTCTAAAAAGAGGCTTAAAAACGATTACAAGTATTAATGCAATTGAGCATACAAATACAGAATTAGTAATGGCAGATCAGTTGGTGAAAGGGAAAATTACTGACGAAAAAGGAGAGGGGATTCCCGGTGCAAATATCTCCATCAAAGGAACACAAAAAGGGACTTCTTCTGATGTTTCTGGTAATTATACTATTACTGTACCTGATGATAAAGCAATTTTAA
This sequence comes from Arcicella gelida, assembly GCF_034931025.1. Lineage (NCBI taxonomy): Bacteria > Pseudomonadati > Bacteroidota > Cytophagia > Cytophagales > Flectobacillaceae > Arcicella > Arcicella gelida. Next base: position 21,194 of record NZ_JAYGIL010000020.1, read on the forward strand.
TTTTCTCTTCAGTGGGTTTTGAGAAAAAAGAAGTTGTTGTTGGAAAACGTATAAATATAGACGTAACTTTAGCAACTGATGTTAAATCTTTAGAAGAAGTAGTCGTAGTAGGTTATGGAACAGCAAAGAAAGCCACTTTAACAGGTTCAGTATCAACGGTTAATGCCGCTACTTTTAAAGATAGAGGACCTGTTTCAAGTCCGTTGGCAGCATTACAAGGGCAGGTTGCAGGAGTAACGGTTACTCGTAGTTCGGCACAGCCGGGTCGTGAAGGGTGGAATTTCCAAATTCGTGGTGCTTCATCTGCTAATGCTACAGAGCCTTTGGTCATTGTGGATGGTGTACCTGTACCAAATGTAGGGGCTTTAAATTCATTCAACCCGAATGATGTTGAAAATATTTCATTTCTGAAAGACGGAGCAGCAGCCATCTATGGTTCAAGAGCCGCAGGTGGTGTGGTGTTGATTACAACCAAAAGAGGAAAATCTGGTAAAGTAACCATCGAATACAACGCTTCTACTTCCATGAAAAAAGTAGGTTTGTTACCTAAATTGGTTGATATTAATGGTTGGGGACCGATGATTAAAGAAGCTAGAACAGCGGATGGCTTTGCCCCAACAGATATTTGGTATAATTATGGAAATATTTCAACACTAGCTTTAGCTGCTGGAAAACAGTGGCTTACCAAAGCAGAATATGATGCTTTAAGCCCAAGTGGTGCGAGTTTGTTCTCGGATGTTAAAGATTTTACGTTCTTTAATGGAACAGAACAAGATATGTTATGGGGAAATGCTCGTTCAACAGAACATCAATTAAGTATTTCTGGAAGAACTGAAAAATCTGGTTACCGCATTTCATTGGGCTATTTGGATGATGGAAGTTTATTGAAAGTAGGCAATAATTCAGCGAGACGTTATAATTTCCGTCTGGCACACGATTATCAGTTTTCAAGTAAGTTGAGAATGGAGACAAATATATCTTTCGAAAAGCAAGATATTACTCAACCAACTTATTTGGGAGATATTGTAAACAATGGTAATCAACCAGGTAAACCATTAAGCGGACTTGGTTTAACAGGAAAACCTTATATTTGGGGTTCGGGTTTAGGGAATGCTTCGGTGAACCAAATTGCTAATTTGGGTGGTGATAACAATGAATACAACAATCGTTTTAACACCAATTTGAATTTAACTTACAACATTACGCCTGCATTGAAAGCCGTAGGTTTTGCGGGATATTATTTGTTCAATACTGATATTAGAACATTAGGAAATTCTATTGCTTGGTATAATTATGCAGGAGATATTTTACTTTCAAATTTGCCTACTCGTAGTTTTTACCAACGTTCAACTAGACAAGAAGCAAATTATAACTTGAATGGTTATTTGGAATACGACAAACAAATAGGGAATGGTCATAATATCAAAGGAGTAGTAGGAGCACAGTTTGAACGTTTTGAGAAAAACATTTATATCGCAAAAACTTTTGATGTATTAGCCAATGTACCGCCATCATTAGGTTTAAGTACTGGTGACGGAACTTCAAAAACTGTTGCAGAAAATCAGTTTCATACAGCATTAGGTGGTTATTTTGGTCGTTTGAACTATAATTATGCCGATAAATACTTCGTAGAAGCGAATGCACGTTACGATGGCTCTTCAAAATTCCGTGCGCAAGATCGTTGGAAATTATTCTATGGTGTATCGGCTGGCTGGCGTTTAAGCGAAGAGTCGTTCATCAAAGATTTAGGAGTATTTGATGAACTGAAATTGAGAGGTTCTTATGGAATTATGGGTAACCAAAGTGGTATTGATAATTACGATGATATTCAATTCTTAAACTTAGCATATTCTACTTCATCCACAGATGCCAATTACCCAATTATTGGTACAAGTCCAGTAGTGCGTGTTACACCAACGAATACTTTGGTAGCTTATGACCGTACTTGGGAGAGGTTAGCATCCAAAAACGTAGGACTTGATTTTACTTTATTGAACCGAAAACTAACAGGAACATTTGAATATTTCTGGAAAAGAAATAATAACATGTTGTTGAGTAGAACATACTCTGCCTTGATGGGTGCTTCTGCTCCAAAAGGTAATAATGGCGATTTATCGGTTTGGGGATGGGATTTATCATTGAATTGGAGAGATAAAATCGGTGATTTCTCTTATCGTATTGGTGGTAATATTTCGGATAACCAAAATAAATTGGTTGATTTTGGTGGACAAACCATCATTAGCAGCGGTAATAGAGGTTTTAACAGTGCAGTACAAGGTTATCCGATTGATTCATATTTTGGATTAGTTTATGATGGTCGTATTCAAACGGCTGAACAATTAGCCACCTACAGGAAATACATTACTGGAAATAATATCGGTATGCCAGCAGGTGCTGAAACGGCTCAAGCTAATAACAAATTGGCTTTGGGAGACAATATGTACAAAGATGTAAATGGCGATGGTAAAATTACTTTCCCTGAAGATGCAGTATTTCTTGGAACAGACAGACCTCGTTTATCATACTCTTTCAATGGAGGAATCGAATATAAAGGCTTTGACTTAAACTTTATTTTCCAAGGAGTAGGGAAAAGAACAATCATTCGTGATGGTAACTGGAGAATTCCAGCGGCAGTAATTTTCCAAGCACAGAATGCGGCTTTTAAAGACCAATGGTGGACGCCGACTAGAACTGATGCAAGTTTACCTCGAATTTCAAGCACAGGTACAATTAATAATTATAATTATTTCCCATCTAATTGGATTGTTGAAGATGGGTCTTATTTAAGATTGAAAAACTTGGTGATTGGTTATACCATTCCGAAAACAATCACTCAGAAAGCTAAAATCGAAAGATTAAGAGTTTACTTTTCAGGAAATGACTTATTTGAATTCTCTAAAATTAAAGATGGTTGGGACCCAGAAGCACCAAGAACGGTATCGAATGCTGGTGATAGCGACAACAGTGGTGTGAGTACTTTCAGCCAGCGTTTTCCATTCTATCGCTACTTTACTTTTGGTGTTAACTTAACTTTTTAAGATGAGCTTTCATCGTGGACGATTAAACCATTGAGAATTTTAAAATTAATAAGGAAATGAAATTTAACAATAGATATTTAAGAATGGCACTAGCAGGTTTATTATTAACCAATGTTAGTTGCAATAGTTTGGTTGATATGAAACCTATCAACGAAATTTCAGATGCAGATTACTGGAAAACGGCTGACCAGTTTAAACTCGCTGCCAACGAATTTTATACTTACTTGCGTACTTTCACTGATGTGATTAACGATAATCCACATTCAGACCGTAGGAGTGATATTGTTTACACAACGGGTGGTTCGGTTTTTAGTAATGGCTCTAATACGATTCCTGCATCCGACGGAAACTGGAATACGGCTTATGCCAGAGTTCGGGCTACTAATTATTTGTTGGATAAAGCGAATACTTATAGTCAACCAGCTGAAATTCAGAAGTATGTAGCTGAAGCGAAATTTTTCAGAGCTTATACTTATTTCGATTTATTACAACAATTTGGTGGCGTGCCTATCGTGTCAAAATTATTGACAACTACTTCTCCTGAACTGGCAAGTCCAAGAAATACAAGAGACGAAGTAATTGATTTTATCATTCAAGATTTAGAAGCAGCTATCGCCATTTTGCCTACTGAAAATGCCATTGCCGCAGCAGATAAAGGGAGAATTAGCAAAGGTGCAGCACAAGCCTTTTTGGGAAGAGTAACTTTGTACGAAGGAACTTGGCAGAAATCCAGAGGAAATGCTACTCGTGCAAATACTTTATTGGATAAATCAATTGCTAATTCAGACGAAGTAATTAAAAGTACACAATACGAATTGTTTGCGCCAGTTGCTTTGGGAGACTCTGCTCAGAAATATATGTTTATCTTAGAAAATCAGCAGTCGAATCCAGCCAATATTACTAAAGCAGCCAACAAAGAGTATATTTTAGCGAATAGATATGATTTTGCGTCTCGACAAATTCGTTTCAATATTACTCATACTTTATTGAATAACGTAGTATGGATTACTCGAAAATTTGCTACGATGTACTTGTCGAAAGACGGTTTACCAATTGAAAAATCGCCTTTATTTAAAGGTTTTGCAACGACAACGTCTGAATTTGAAAACCGTGATAATCGTATGAAATATAATATGATGATCGATGGAAAACAGTATTTTGATAATGAAAATCCCGGTTCAAGAACTACTTGGAAAGGCGATGCCGCAGAAATAGCTTTATCAAGAGGAAAACATAAGTCAAATACGGCTTCAGGTTATGGTAACCAGAAATTTTGTACAGAAAGACGTTTAGACGACAACCAAGAAGGCTACGATTTTCCTGTAATCAGATATGCTGAAGTATTATTAAACTATGCCGAAGCTGTTTATGAAAGAAATGGAGCGATTTCAGATGTTGATTTAGACAAATCGCTTAATTTGGTGCGTAATCGTGTCAACAAATTAATGCCTAAATTAAGTAATGCTTTTGCACAAACCAATGGACTTGATTTAAGAACAGAAATCAGAAGAGAGCGTACTATTGAATTGTATTTGGAAGGTTTCAGAAGAGATGATTTGATTCGTTGGAAAACGGCTGAAATAGAAATGCCAAAGCCAATTGAAGGCATTACTTGGACGGGTACAGCTTATGAAACGTATTGGACAGGTATTAAAAACAACATTGTGAATGGCAATTTTCGCTTAGAAACTAGTCGTCAATGGCAAGAAAAACATTATTTATTGCCAATTCCATCACAACAATTACAGTTAAATCCTAGCCTTGTACAAAATACTGGTTGGTAGTTATAGGCATTTTCTTAGATAATTTTTTAGAACAAGGGCTATATTATGTTAGCCCTTGTTTTTTATAATACTTAATTTGTGATATTTTGTAATATTGGTAAAGTACAAAAAATGAAAATTAATACTTTGTATAAATGTCTATTTTATAGTGTATTATGTTTTTTATGTGTATTTTGTATATTGTTTATATTTAATTTGTTAATTTTTCTCAAAAGCTTCATTCAATTCTGCAATTGTGTATTGCCAAATACTTTCCGAACCTTTTTGCATGCCTTTTACTTTTTCAAAAACAGTTTCGTAGCTAACGTTAAATTCTGTCCAAGTGCCGCCTTGGTTAGAACGATTTTGTAAGATAGGTTGAAGTCTATCCATTGTCTTAGTGAATTTTGCCTCATTACTTTTTCCTTCTTCAAATTCTAACCAAATATCAATAAATTCTTGTGTTTGTTTTGGTGGTAAAATCCCAAAAATGCGTTTTGCAGCAATGAATTCTTCCTCTGTATTTACATGATTTTTTGTGGTATCATACAGAAAAGTATCGCCCGCATCAATTTCCACGATGTCATGAATCAATACCATTTTTAATACTTTCAACACATCAATGGGTTCATTAGAGTGTTCGGCTAAAACCAACACCATCATTGCCAAATGCCAACTATGTTCGGCATCATTTTCATGTCTGTCGCTATTGAATAATTTCGTTTTGCGTTGAATATACTTTAGTTTATCAATTTCCTTGATAAATTCAATTTGCTTTAATAAATCGTTGACTTGCATAGTAATTGTTTTCTAATTTTTACTGTTTTTAGTTTTAAGTTTGCAAAGGAAATATCACTTTTAGTTATTTAAAAGGACAATTGTCTCAAGAATAAAATGCTTAGAATAAATAAAGAATTATTGGATTTTTTAGTTGCACTTCATCATTCAGATACGGAAGGTAATATTGTTGAACAGACTTTTCAGCCTAAAAGTCAAATTTTACTAGAGAATAAACATGTATTTTCAGTCTATATTATTAAAAATGGTATTGCTAAATGTTACTTAACGGAAGATACAGGCACAGATTTTATTCAGGAATTCTTTGGCGAAGGATGGATATTTGGCGAAATTGAGGCAATCAGAGATGAACAAAGTTTCTGTAGTATTGATGCTATTTCTGAAGTTATTGTGTATAAAATTTCTAAGGATTTCTTCAATACTTTACTCAAAACTAACGAAGATTTTAATCGTTTGATATTAAAAACATTGGCAAATAAAATCTATCACAAGGCAATTCGCCATTCTTATAATCAATCTCATCCAGTTGAATCTAAATTATTAAGACTAAAAGATGATTTTGCAGAATTAGCCAGTTTGATTTCTAAACAAGAAATCGCTAACTATTTGGGCATTACAACAAGAAGTCTAAACAGAACGCTTAAAGAGTTGAAAACAAAGGGTTTAATGGATTTTTAGGAGTGAATCGGAGAGGGGAAGTAAGTAATAATCAAAGGAAAATCATTTTGGAGTAGAAACATGAGTCATCCCGAATTTTAAAACAAAAAAGCTATCTAAAAGATAATTTAGACAGCTTTTTTGTTAGAGAACCCTGACCAAAGAATACTATCTTGACCCTTTAAAATCTCAATTTTTAGATAAAGGTTAGAATTTCTTAACTATTAGATTATACAATTAAGCAAACTCCACGTTTTTTGTTTTTCTCACAATTTTGTTCTTAGTGGTTTTCTTAAACTTTTTGAAGTACCAAATTAAGAACCCTGTTATTGGCAATGAAGCAGCAAATAAACTTGAAAAAAAGGCAATTAATTTTCCTATGATTCCATAATTCTGCCCCGTATGAAGGTCTCTGTTGGCATGTTTAATCTTATCTACTGTCTTGTAATTAGTATACAACTCTGACCTAAGTATTTTGCCTGAGTATTGGTCGAATTCAAACAAATTATTTTTCTTATATACTTCGTAAGGGTATTTTAAATTTACTCTGATACAATCTTTACTTTTCTGAGGGAAATTAATATGAGCTTCTTTCCAGCCAGCATAAGTTGTCGATACAGCTTCAAAAGCTGATTGTGGACTAAATATTTTTCCTGCTTGAAAATTTGACGAAACTTTAACTTTCTCCTTCATTTTTTCATCAAGAGTAGCGTAGGTTAGTTTCTGTACAGGTTTAATAGCCCACCATATTCCTGTAAGTGAAATAAGGATAAGTGGCAACAAAAAGTAAAAACCTAAAACATTATGAATACTATAATTTACGATTTGTGTTTTACCTTTCAAATTTAAACGAAAGGCCATTTTACGTTGATTCTTTTTACTTGGCCACCACATATACAAGCCAGAAAGTAACATTATCAAGAAAATAACCACATTTGCTTTGATTATCCATTTGCCCGTTTCACCTAAAAGTAATGAAGTATGAATTTCTTGTATTGTGTGCATGAAATCATGTTCAAAGTCTTTTTTACTAATCAGTTCTCCAGAATTTGGATGTAAAAAGTAAGCCTCTTTATAAGATTCTTCCTCTTCTTTTTTAGCTTTTTGAGTACTTTTAGAAGCGACCAATTTAGCAATTACAGCTCTTGAAGGGTCTGAAAAGAAACGAACTTGTTCTATTTTTTTATCAGGAAATGCTTTTGCTAAATTGAGTGTAATTAAAGATAACGATGCTTTGGGGCTATTTTCAGGCACAACAAACCTATATTCCTTTTGCGTGAATTCTCTTATTTCTTGTTCAAAAACAAATAAACAACCCGTTATTGACACAATAAAAACTACAATACCACTGACTAAACCACCCCAAAGGTGTATTTTGCCAATTAGTTTTTTTAGAATAGAAATGTTTGATTTTTGCATTAATTTTTAATTTTACCACTAATCTAATTAGACTAATTAAAAATAAAAAACATTTAACTAAAAATTATATGTAAAATTCACAAATAATTGTCTTCCTGGAATATCTTGTATTTTATTACTTACTTGAGCCGTGGTAATTTCTTTGGTGACTTTATTATTGGTATCAAAAATATCAGAGACTCTCATGCTGACAGTCATTTTCTTTTTCATAAAAGAATGATTGATACTGGCATCAAAAAATTGAATCATATTCTCTTCTTTCTGACTTGATATTTTTGGACCGATTCCATTCCAAGCTATTTGAAAGAAAGTGTTTTTCCCAATAGTTACATCAGAGATAACTTTTGCCGACCAAGCAAATTGGTCTTTGATGGCATCACCACCACCTAATGATTCATCGGTTAACTTACTATCAAAATGCGAATAACTTGCATTGATGTTCCAAAAAGGCAAAGGTTTTACCGCTCCAATAAATTCTATCCCTTGTATGTAGGCAGAATTGATATTGTCTGGTCGCTCAAGTACTACACCCGGACTTACATCAGTAACAATTTTCTGAATCAATCCACTGATGTTTCTTCTAAAAACATTTACACCAGCGTTCCATTTTTCAGCAGTTTTTAAGTAGCCCACCTCAAAACCCCATGCTTTTTCAGGTCTTAATGCAGGATTCCCAGCTTTAATTTTTGCTACGTCACTTGAATCAATAAATGGGCTTAAATCTTTAAAGGAAGCTCTTCTGATTTTTCTATCAATACTTGCTTTTATAAATTGCGTTTTATCAATATTATAAACGAAAGACGCACTTGGTAAAGGAATTAAATAGGTTCCTTCTGTATTGAAGGCACCTGTTTTGGACTCATTGTAAAACGTAGTGTATTCTGCTCTAAAGCCCAAATTAGTGCGAAATTTACCTTTAGTAAGCGTTCCTTGTACATATCCTGCATAGATATTTTCTTGACTATCAAAATTATTCACAGGACTTTCTGTCCTGGTAAAAGCACTTTTAGCATAATCATATTTATCAACTTTTTGCAAGCTTTCACGGTTACGACCGCTAAATTTCAACCCAGAATTTAGACTAACAATATCATTAAAACGCCAGTTGAAATCAGTTTGTAAAAAGTTATTAACATCATAACTATCCTCAAAAGTATTGGTAATCGCAGGCTTATTATCAGATGGCGCACCTACCGCATTTAGCTTTTGATCTGTTTGATATTTTGGTTTTGGATAAAAACCATCAACATGCGAAAAAGAAAAAGTTAAGCGTCCTTTGTTAGCAAAACTTTGTGCAAAGCTTAGGTTATATTCATTAAATTTATAATCCTCAGTCTGGTTTTCGGTACGTAATGTTCTAGAAGTAAAACTCTTATCAGCTTTTAATACTTGCGTATCCTGTGTTTTTATTTTAATCTCTCTTTGATAACCGTTAATAAATTCCGCTCCGATTTGTGCTCCTTTCCAAATGTCCCATTTGGTACCAATTTTAATATTATGGCTTTTTATATCTCTGTTTTCTTTAGAAAGAATAGACTGATAACCAGAAATTTCATTGTTTTTAAATAACGAAACCTCATTGGTTTCAGTCATGGCATTTTTATCCTTGAGCATTACTTGATTTTGGTCAAAAAAGCCATATACTTCACCCTTATCAAATTTATGACCAATTTGAGCGGAAGCATTATACCCACCTTGGTTATTGATACCCGCCATTACTTGACCATGTGTTCCAAAATTTACATTTTTCTTGAGAATGATGTTTACAACGCCATTCATACCATCGCCATCGTATTGTGCGCCAGGATTGGCAATAATTTCAATTCTTTCTACCGCCGAAACAGGAATTTGATTAAGAATAACTTCTCGGTTGTTGCCTGAAATACCAGTGTTTTTTCCGTCAATTAATACCAAAGTATAAGATTTTTCTAAACCACGAAAACGAATATCTCTGGGTACACCCGGAGGACCTCCCATCGCCACAGATGGCATTAAACGAAGCATATCACCAACAGAAGAACCTTTAGCAGCAGGTAAATCAGCGGTATTGTACACTATTTTTTGAGGTTCTACTTTTGTAACACCAATGTTTGACTTTACCACAACCTCAGATAAGTTATTAACCTTTGGCTGAATAATAATTTCGTTTAAGTTTATCACACTACTTTTTCCGTCAACAATGATGTTGCTTTGAGAATAGCTTTCAAAACCCACACTGCTTACTTTCAATTCGTAGGTATCAGCCATTAAATTATTAATAACGAATTCTCCACTTTCTCCTGAATAAACAGCTTTGCTAATTCCTTTCGATGAATTTAATTGTATTGTCGCAAAAGAAACGGGTTCATTCGCATTTGGACTCAAAAGCCTTCCTGTAATTTTAGTATTCTGCCCCCAAGTTGACAATGAATAAAGGCAAGTAAATAAAGTAATGAGATAGTAAAAACGATTCATTTTATTTGGACTAAGTATAAATAATAGTACAAAAGTATAATCTGTGGTTTTATAAAACAATTTATTTAGACTTATTTTAAATAATATTTTCTGAATTTAGAGTGTCCAAATACAGAATTGATTTTATAAGTAGAAAAACCTAAATCGTCCTCAAACCGAACAGTCACTGTAACAAAACCGTACACTTTAATAATTACTTAAAATATTAAAGTGTTGAAATACAGATGTTTATGTTTTTTGGCATAGTTCTGTTAATACTATTGGCATGATTGAAAAAATGTTAACATTAAGCATTTAACCTCAACCTTTCAAATAAATTTTAATTTCTAAACAACAAGAAAATGAAAACTTTAGTAAAAACGTTCGCAATTGCTTTATTCACAACAGTATCATTCTTTGCTAATGCAAATACAGATGCTAACGACGCCACAAACGCTAAAAAAACTTTTGCAGTGGGCGTTTACCAAACAATTAATACATTGAAAATGAATGTAATGATTGATAAATTGGCGGGTAAAAAAATTACCATTCAATTAAAGAATGAAGATGGTGAGGTAATTCACACAGCGATTATCGGAAAGAAAGAAACAGCTTATCGTGGAAATTATGACCTTAAAGAATTGGAGGACGGTAAGTACAGCTTTGAAATCAGCGATGGAAACGCTAAAATCGTGAAGAATGTTCAGGTAGGAACTACCAAACCAGCACCGTCATCTTCAGATCGTTTTATTTCGTTGAACTAATCATTGTTTAACAACTAAACCTATCAATTTTTAAAGTTTGTAAAATAAAAAACGGATTATTCGATAAGAGTAATCCGTTTTTTATTTGAATGTATTTTAGCTTTACTCTAAATTAACTTCCTGATTTTTAGGGTACTTAACGCTATATTTCAAAGTATGTTTTTTCTCTTGCTTGGCTGGAAGTTGGTATTTCCAAGTAAGTATTTTACTTTCTTTATCCAGCGTGGCATCTTTGTACTCTTGTTCTTCTACCGTAATTTCTTTTGTGGTAGAAATCGGGAATTGGTCTTGAATAACAATATTGATACTTTGCTGTTTGTTATTTCTTACAGAGATTTCAAAACCTCTATTTTCATTTTTATAATTACTCAAAAACTGCTTAGAGCTAAACTCTTTCAGTCTTTTTCGTTCAATGATGATGCCTTTGTCTTTTCCCAACGAAATATTAAGCGTATCGCCAGCGTGACGAACATCTAGGATTGATTTACCTAAATATGCACCTTCTAAGTAAAGATTTACTTCACCTTCCAATAAATTAAGCTCTTGCCAGTCAATTAATTTAGCCGTTAAGAAAGCATCTTTTTCTAATTTTGGCACAGCAAAATACTCGTACAATGCTGGTACAGTTTGGTTTTTAATATCAACCGAATACATTTTACCATCATTCAAAATCGTATAAGGAACTTCAATTTCAAATATTAAAGTAGTAGGCTGATATTTTTCTGTGGTCACTAATGGAGCAGAACGAGCAGCACTTATAGTGCTGACAGCACCCGTCATATCCTTCTTATGCTGAACGCCATAGCCAACCACTACCACTTCGTCGAGTTGCTGTTGATCTTCTTCCAAAGCAATATTAATCATTTTACCATTGATATATGCTTCTTGTCTTTTATAACCGATAGAATTGAAAACTAGGTATTGAGCATTTTCAGGAAGTTTCAATTTATAATTTCCTTCAGAATCTGTCGAAGCACCTATTGTAGTTCCCTTTACATTAATTATTACACCGGGTAAAGGTAAATTTGTGCCTTTTTCTGTTACTTTTCCTGACACTTCGTTACCAGTAATTGATACTCCTTGAACTCTGCCTTGTAAAGTTCTTGTAAGGTCTTCGTTTTCACCGAAACGCAAATACCAAGGCTCTAAATTGGGAGCGATGCCACTTTCGGTTGGGTCACCGTTTGAAATGGTGAGTTTTACATCTTTCCAATCTTCACCAGAACTTTGGTAAACATTAGCTTTGAGCGATAAATCTATCGGATTACTAATGTCTTTTACTCTTAAATCATAAGTAGCAAACCATCCCGCATTTTTTACAAAATAGCTTACATCGAAAGAAGAACTCCCCATTTCTTTAGCTGAAACTGTCACTAAAATATCACTGGTTGCGTACTCTTTGTTATTGTTCAAAGCTCTAAGCTGATAGTCGATGTTACGAATACTACTATCAATTTTTTGGATAGTTTTTTCGTATTCAATTTGCTTTAACAATACTTCTGAAAGTCTATTTCTTTGAAAATCAACAGCTTCTTTTAAATCCGTGGTTTTCACACCTGTATTACTCCCGCCGATGGATTGATTTTTAGTCAGGATGCTTTCTTCGTTTTTAAAAACAGCCAACATACTTTTTTCAACTCGTAATTTTGCTTTTAGACTTGCTTGCTGGTTTTCTAAAACAGAAGTTTCTTCTCGTCTTTTTTGCTCGTTGAGGTAATTTGTTTGATGAATAACCGACAAAATGGTAAAATTACCGAAGCCTTTTACTTGAATACTTTGTACATCAATGTTGGGAGAAATGCCCGAAAAAACTAATTCTGTTTTGCCAGCTTGTAGATTTACTTTGGCTTTTCGACTAACTTGTGCACCACTGGTGAAAACAGTTACTTGCTCAATTTTTGAGCTAACATTTTGCTTTTTGCCTTGAGCGAAGGTTATTTGTCCTCCGAAAATAAGAAGGCTAAATAGGTAAAGTGCGATTGTTCTTTTCATTTGTTATGTAGTTTTTGAGTTTAAATATTTAATAATGAGAGTAATACGCTTTCTTAAAGACCGACCACCTTAAAATCCCAAATCTCCTGATGAGAAAACGTAGAGCGAAAACCAAAGTAAGATTGTATAGGAAAATGCTCGTCTTTTGCTTCAAAAAGTTTTTCATCATCAGCCCAAAAGCTTGTCATATTATCTTTAACGATAATTTTGATTTGATATTCGTGATTGGCTTTTAATAAATATTTTGCTTCATTTTTTTCGGCTAAAAGTTTTCGATTTCCATCTTGGTATTTTCTAAAACGAGTAGTAGTATTGGTATTTCCGCCCATGCCCACATAATACATGTTAAGATTATCATAGTCTTCAAATTTTCCAGTACGAGTAAATAGATTGGTGTTTTTAGGGTCTTCTACCAACCAAAATACATTCAAATCTGAAAGTCGGTCGTTTACGCCTCCGTTCAAAACAAACTTTCGTTTAAAAGTAATCATATAATTACCTTTCAGTTTTTGATTAAACCAAACGCTTACGCCACCTTTGGTATCCAGAACGAGCTTATTATTAACTGTATATACTTTGGAGTTGGGTAAAGGCTCTATTTCTGAAACCCATTTTTGAGGATTGAGTACTCCCTGAAAATCTTCTGTAAAAAGGATTTTATGATGGTGAATTTGAAGCTTACAAGCGATTAGTATATTTAGTATAGAGACAAAAAGTAAAAGATTTCTTTTATTCATGACGTTTAAACAATAGTTTTAGATAAATATTGGGTAAAAATACAGATTTATTTGCTTTTTAGCCTTGAGCCAAGGTCAATAAACTTGCATTTTTCCAATAGGTTTTAAGGTTAAAATGACCGTCAAAATACTCAGCAACTAACTCTCAAAATAACAATATATGAAATCACCTTTTTCGTTTACTCGTCGATCATTTGTAAAAAATTCAATGATTGCCGCAGGTTTACCGCTTACTTCTTCTGTTAATTTCCAAAAAGAAAAAAATGTATTCGTTGCAGAGCCAAATGCTGTACCACTTACTTGGCTCGACAAGCAAATTTCTCCATTTTTCAAAGGAACCACTTGGGGAACGCCTTGGGCTAAAGGTTTACACAAAAAAGGAACAGAATTTACCTTAAAAAGTAATGGAAATGATATTCCTACTCAAACTTGGCCATTGGCTTATTGGCCAGATGGAAGTTTAAAATGGACGGCTCATGCCATCAGCAAAAACGAAAAACTAGCCGATAATATTCAATTGAAAGTAGGAAAACCTGTTAAACCTGTTGTTTCTTTAAAGATTCAAGAAGGAGCGAATAGCATCAAAATTGATACAGGAAAAATTCAATGTGAAATCAATAAACAAGGGCAAACTTTAATTACTTCTTTGCAAAGAGATGGTCAAGTAATTGCACAAAATGGTAAATTGGTTTTATCAGTTCAAGATAATGTAGAAGCTGGAGAAACATTTAAAATTGATACTTTTGAAGGGAAAATAGATAAAGTAAGTATTGAACAAAGTGGTGCTATCAGAGCCGTTGTGAAGATTGAAGGCTCACATCAAAATTCAGCTTCAAAAAGTTTATTACCTTTTGTACTTCGTCTGTACTTCTATGCAGAAGCAGAATCTATCAGAATCATTCATACCATTATTTATGATGGCGACGAAAACAAAGATTATATCAAAGGTTTGGGCATTCGCTTTTCTGTACCTTTAAAGGAGGCTTTGTACGACAGACATATTCGTTTTGTTGGGGAAAATTCAGGTGTTTTTACAGAAGCTGTACAAGGTTTATCAGGTTTAAGAAGAGATGCAGGAAGAATCGCTTTAGACGCTCAAATAGGAGGGAAGTCGGTTACGCAATTGCCTGATAATGTGTTGAAAAATATCCAGTACATTCCAGCTTTTGGCGATTATACTTTATTTCAAGGTTCGCCAGATGCTTTTGATATTCAGAAAAGAACAAAGGCAGGACATTCATGGGTACAATCTGCATTCGGTGGTCGTGCTAGCGGAACGGGGTATTTCGGTACGCCAAAAGGAGGAATCGCTTTTGGAATCCGTAATTTTTGGCAAAGTTTCCCTGCTCAAATAGATATTAAAAATGCTCATACAGAACAAGGAGAAGTAACTTTATGGCTTTGGGCGCCAAAATCCCCAGCGATGGATTTACGTTTTTATCATGATGGAATGGGCGAGGATACGCACGAAAAACAATACAGTGCTTTAGACATTACTTATGAAGATTATGAACCAGAATTCGGCAGACCATTCGGTGTGGCTCGTACCAGTGAAGTACAAATTTGGGTTTTATCAGAAACACCTTCTGGCGAAAATTTGGTAGAGATTGCCAAGCAGATTCAAGAGCCAGCTTTATTGGTAGCAACGCCAGAATATTTGGCACAAGTAGGTATTTTTGGAAGTGCTTTTTCTGTACCTGAAAAAACAGCTTCAGCCAAAAAACAAGCGATTGAAAATCAATTAGATTTTTACTTTGATTATTATAAAAAGCAAATCGACCAGCGTCGTTGGTATGGTTTCTGGAATTTTGGCGATGTCATGCACAGTTATGATAACGACCGACACGTTTGGCGTTATGATGTGGGCGGTTTTGCTTGGGATAATTCAGAACTTTCAACTGATTTATGGCTTTGGTATTATTTCTTGAGAACAGGTAGAAATGATGTTTTCAGAATGGCAGAAGCCATGACTCGCCACACGGGCGAAGTAGATGTGCATCACATCGGGCGTTTTAGTCCGCTAGGTTCTCGCCATAATGTACAACACTGGGGTTGTAGTGCCAAACAGTTGAGAATCAGCACGGCAGCGAATCGTCGTTTTTATTATTATTTGACGGCGGATGAAAGAGTAGGGGATTTGATGAGTGAACAAGTAAATGCCGATAGAACACTCAGAACAATTATTCCAGGAAGAAAAATCGGACAAAAAGCACCAGAATCCGACCCAAAAGGCGAATTAGCAAGTGTTTCATTCGGTACAGATTGGGGTGCATTATCAGCCGCTTGGCTTACAGAATGGGAACGTACTGAAAATCCACAAGTAAAAGCCAAGTTGCTCAACAGTATGCGAACTATTGCTGAACAAGCACACGGCTTTTTGACGGGTGGCGCCATTATGGAATTAGCAACAGGTAAATTTCGTCAAGAAGATGCTAAAAAACTGTCGGTTTCACATTTGAGTGCTGTGTTTGGCTTGGCTGAAATTTGTGCCGAATTGATTGATGTCGTTGACATGCCTATTTTTGAAAAAGCTTGGTTACAATATTGTCAATTATATAATGGCACAGCTGAAGAACAAAAAGCAGTATTAGGTGAAAGCTTGAAAAAATTGAATTTAGAACAAGGTCATGCTCGTCTAACCGCTTTCGCTGCTAAACGTAGCAAAAACGCTGAATTAGGAAAACGTGCTTGGAAAGAATTTTATGCGGGCGAAGGTGGCATCAAAAAACCATCTATGCAAATCAAAAAATTAGTTGGTCCAACAGTGCTTAATCCTGTAGAAGAAGGCGTTGCGATTTCTACCAATGGCGTAGCACAATGGGGCTTAGCTGCGATGCAATGTTTGGCTTTTGCAGGAAATGAGTTAGAATAAAGTTCAGGAAATAAATCATTATAAGTAAAAGGACAAATTAAATTGACAATAAATTTATGTTTGAATATAGTATTAACTATCTGATTTTAAATTAAATACAGATAACAGATATACCGTTAACTAATAACGTCCTTTTACTTATTATTTAATAGTTACATTGCTTTTACTAGCATTAGGCAAAATATCTATTGTGCTTGCCTAATGCTTACAGCCTATCGCCTACAGCAAATAACAAATTGTTTGAATTTTGTAAGTATTGCTTTGTTCTCCGCAATAATGAAACTTAATTTCCAGTCTAATTTTGTCTTGTCAAAAAACAATAAATATTGTCAAACAAAACAATTTAGCAAATGGAAATTTCATCACAAAAAGTATGGTTTGTAACAGGAGCATCCAAAGGTTTGGGGCTTGATTTAGTGAAACAATTATTAGCACAAGGTTATAAAGTAGCAGCTACTTCAAGAAATGTAGAAGAGCTTAAAAACGCTGTTGGGGCTACTTCGGACAACTTTTTGCCAATTGCTGTACAGCTTACACAAGAAGAAAGCGTAGCAAAAGCTATTCAAGAAACTATAAAACATTTTGGCAAAATAGAGGTAATCGTTAATAATGCGGGATATGGTTTAGTGGGAGCTTTAGAAGAATTAAGTGATGCAGAAGCTCGCCAAAATTTCGATGTGAATGTTTTCGGTTCGTTGAATGTCATCAGAGAAGCATTACCTTATTTGCGTCAACAAAAATCTGGACACATTTTTAACATTGCTTCAATTGGCGGTTTTACAGGAGCATTTCCTGGCTTTGGTATTTACTGTGCAACAAAATTTGCCGTTCATGGTTTTTCAGAATCATTGGCTACAGAAGTAAAACCTTTTGGCATTAAAGTAACCGTAGTTTCTCCGGGATATTTCAGAACTAATTTCTTGAATGATAGTTCACTAAGTGTACCAAAAAATCAAATTGCAGATTATCAAAACGTTCGTGATGTGCAAAATACTCATGAAAATGACTATAATGGTAATCAAAATGGTGACCCTGTAAAAGCAGCAAAAGTAATGATTGAGGTGGCTGAAAATCCAGAAGCTCCCTTGCATTTATTCCTTGGTGCTGATGCTTATCATTTGGCAGAATTAAAAATGGAAGCCGTAAAACAAGATTTGGAAGCTGTTAGAACTTTGGCAACAAGTACTGGCTTTGATAATTAATCTCAATTTATATGTAAATCAAATGATAATTTGGTAAATTATGCTCAACCTGCTTTTTAGGCGGGTTTTGGGCTTTTAAATAATCCATCAAGAGATGTCAACTACCGAGACTTTAGAAGATTTCTACCAACAAAAATTCAGTTATCTTCCTGAAAATCTTAAACAAGATTTAGGGCATTTTAATGTATTTAGACTTGAAGATTGTCATGATGCAGATTCTCAGCCAATCAATTATAGTCGTCGTGATTTTTATAAAGTATGTTTGATTCGAGGTAGAAATATCTATCATTATGCCGATAAAAGTATAGAAATAGATGGGCCGACGCTCATTTTCTTTAATCCGCAAGTCCCATATACTTGGGAACCTGTGTCGGGAGAACAAACGGTTTTTTTCTGTATTTTCAGAGAAGCGTTCTTTACAGAAAATCTTAGGACTAATATTTATGATTTGCCCATGTTTAAAATAGGAGGGAAGCCCGCTTATTTTTTAAACGAAGTACAGGAAAAATTCGTCAGCGATATTTTCCTGAAAATATTGGAAGAAATTAATTCGGATTATCGCTATAAATATGACCTTATCCGTAATTATTTAACGGAAATGATTCATACTGCGATGAAGATAGAACCAACCGAAAGGCTTTATCAGCATCCAGATGCCAATTCGAGAATTACTTCAGTTTTTACGGAATTATTGGAACGACAATTTCCGATAGAGTCGCCTTCGCAAAGGTTTTCATTGCGTTCGGCAAAAGATTTTGCGGAGAAATTATATGTACATGTAAACCATTTGAATAGGGCAATTAAGACTACAACAGGAAAAACTACGACTGATTTAATTACAGAAAGACTGACAAACGAAGCAATGGCTTTGCTAAAACATACAGATTGGAATATTTCGGAGATAAGTTATTGTTTAGGTTTTGAAGAACCTGCCCATTTCAATAACTTCTTTAAAAGGCAATTACAAATGAACCCTTCGGCATATCGCTTGAATTAATTGTGAATAGATATAAACTGATTTCTGGACAATTTCAAAAATGACTTAGGATTTCTCTGGAAAATGATGAAATTATTGTACTTTTCCTATTAGCAGGCGAATTAATTCGCCTGCTAATAGGAATTTGTCTGCTAATAAGAGATATAAACTCACTAACTGACAATTACCATCCTGGGTTTTGTAGCATAGCTGGTGCTTTGCGTACTTCTGAATCTGGAATAGGTAATAAGTACATTTCTGGGCGGAAATTATGGCGTCTGATAGATTCTGTTACTTCATACGTATAAGTTGTTCCGTTTTTAATAATTCTCATACGCTTGTTGAAACCATTGTTAACAGCCATCGCAATTTTCCAACGACGAATGTCATTCCAACGGTGGTCTTCAAAAGATAATTCGATACGGCGTTCATTTCTGATAACTTCTCTCATTTCCTCTTTTGTCATACCTGCTTTCAAACCATAAAGATTATTCGAACCCGGTTCAATACCTGCTCTTTCACGAAGTTCAATCAATTTTGGATAAGCCAATTCTGGTTTTCCCGTTTCGTTGATGGCTTCTGCATAGTTCAATAAAATTTCTGCATAACGTAATAAAGGCCAGCCTCTGTTAGTATTAAAACTACTATTGGCTGAAATATTTACATCACACATTTTACGAGTATAATATCCTGTCGTTTGTCCAGCTATAGTAAATCCGTCTGTAGCAGCACCTTCATGTGTATAAACGGGTCTTAAAGCATTAGCAGACGCCAAGTAATATAAAGATTCGTTATAGACGATAGAGTAACCAAATCTAGGGTCACGATCTTTATAAGGATTTTTTGGGTCATATCCAGAAGTCGCATCTGTAATGGCTTTTCCGTTTTTCATTGGGAAAGCATCTACCAAGTTTTGAGTTGGCATGGCGTTATTTCCACCACCTCTGGTTGGCATATTATAAAAACCTTCCATATCACGGTTTGCACCACGGTTTTGGAAGAAAATATATTCTGGATTTACTCTTTCCAAAAATACTTGTGCAAAACCATTACCCGGTGCTGTGATATTATCTTTATACAAACTGTACTCGTTTGAATTGATAACTGCCAATGCTGCGTCAGCCGCTTTTTGCCAATGTGCTACATCATAAGTTGGATTACTTACAATTTTAGCTAAATCAGCATTTTGTGTTTCAGCACCACCATTGAACAATGGACTTGCCGCATTCAATAAAACTCTTGCTTTTAATGCCAAACAAGCACCTTTTGTGATACGTCCGTAATCTTGTTCAGAATACTCATTTTTACTTGGTAATTGTGCCGCCGCAGCATCCAATTCACTCGTCAAATAACTTACACATTCAGCATAAGAATTACGAGGCTCATTGATAAAGTCTGTAATTTCATAAACTTTATCACCAACAAGCGGTACTCCTCCAAAACTGATTAATAGCCAGTGATAATACCAAGCTCTTAAGAAACGAGCTTCTGCTGCCATTTGAGTTTTCAATTTAGCAGATAAAGGTGCTTGTGGCAATTTCTGCAATAATAAATTTACTCTACGGATATTGGTATAAGGTGTTGACCAAAACTCAAAGAATGGAAAATTGGTCGGACTTACTGTTCCGCTATAAAGTACTACCGCTTTTTGACCAGTACCAGAGTAACGATATTCAGCATCGTCGGTTGCTTCTTCGGTATTTCCGTGAGAATCCCAACGGCCTTTGTTAAAGCTAAAACCTACGTCGCTATAAATACGAAATAAGAAAGCCATTGTACGAGTACTATCGCTAAAAACCGTTTCTTCGGTTAAAGCATTTGTTTTTGGGTCGAGGAAATCATCGGAAGTTTTGCAAGCGGCAAGGCTACCAATGATACATCCAATTAACAATATTTTTTTCATGACTATTTTCTTCAAATAAGGTTAAACACTTAGAATGTGGCACTTATACCGAGGTTAAGTAACCTCTGTGGCGGATAACTTACTCTGTCTGTTCCAGAAGTAATCTCTGGGTCGAACTGATAGAGTTTACTTAATTTAGTAAACGTCAGTAAGTTAGAACCATTCATATAAATGCGGATTTGCGGAATACCTAGTTTTAGAGAGAATTTACTTGGTACTTCAAAATTTATCTGAGCATTACGCAAACGAAGGTAGTCGCCTGGAATAAACCAGAATGTAGAAGGATAACCTCCTGGATCACTAATCCCACCCAATAAAGTAAGACGTGGATATTTGGCATTATCTCCTAATTCTGGTGTCCAAGCTTGCTGGTGTATAGCGGTTAAGTTTGATGAAAACGCACGGATAGATTCAGCAGTACCTCTTACATTAAAGTTGAGCGCTCCCTGAAAATTGGCACTGATACTAATACTTTTGTAACGAACTCCTAAATTGATACCATAAACAGTATTTGGGGTATTCGGATTTCCCGTTACCGACATATCATAGCCATCAATTTTACCATCATTATTCAAATCGGCATACTTCAAATCACCTGGTTGTACTGGTACAGCAGTTTTTGGGCTACTAGCAATATCATCCGCATTTTTATAATAACCTACGAAAGTATATGCTCTGATTTGTCCGATACTATTCCCTGTGTAAGCTTGGTATGGATACAATGAACTAGGTTCGTCTTGGAAAATAATCTTGTTTTTAGCAACAGAATAATTTCCTTTGATTGAATAAGAGAAACCATTGTGAGTAGGACTTTGGTAACCCAATTCTAATTCAAAACCACGGTTGTTTACTTTACCAATATTTACAGGAGGTAAACCTTGTCCGAAAATGGCAGAAACTGTTCCACGAGTAGTAAGGATGTCATAACGATTGTTATCAAAGAAATCTACGCTACCAGTAATTGAGCTATTCAATAAACCGAATTCTAAGGCAACGTCTAGTTTTTTCTCTTTTTCCCAAGTTACGTCGTTGTTGGCAAGAGTTCCTTCAAATACACCATTGTAACCATTACTTGAATAACCGAAGTTTGCTTGTGCCACACCGTTACCAGTACCATAGTTTTGTTGATAATAATATGAGAAACCACTTCCCAAAGCATCATTACCCACAATACCATACGAACCACGAATTTTAAGCATATCAATGGTTTTGAAGATACTGCTTTGTTGGAAGAAAGGCTCTTCAGAGATATTCCAACCAGCAGAAGCCGCTGGAAATAAACCAAAACGCTTATCGCTTACAAAACGGTCAGAACCATTATAGGCAGCATTCAATTGTAATAAATAACGGTTTTTATAATCGTATCCTAAACGACCAGAATATCCTTGGAAGTTGTTTGGAATAAAGTTGTAAACGTTATTACTGTTAGATGCTGTAGTTGAGTTGCGGTTCATCAAAGCCAAACCATACACGTGGTGAGCTTTGCCAAAAGTTCTATCATAATTCAAGATAAACTGCATATTGAATACTCTTGAAGTACTTCTTGGGTCATACCCGATGAAGAATCTTCTTACTCTATACACGTTAGGGTCACGTGGTTCGTAAGTATCTGTACTTGCATTATAAAGGAAAGATGGGAACTGGTCACGTGTCATACTTCTTGTGTAAGCGTAATTGCTCGTGAAAGAAACACGACCTTGAATGTTCAAACCTTCCGTAATAAAATTCAATTTTTGTTTAGCCGAACCAATGAAGTTGATATTACTTTCATTACTTTGGCTGTAGCCATAATACGACAAACGACCAATTACGTTGTTTACGTTATAACTTGGGTTTTCGTTACGGCTCCAAGAACTATATCCTAATGAACCATCTGGATTATAAATCGGATAAGCAAATGGTGCTAAAGTAGCGAAACTGCTATAATCATAAAACAAATCGTTGTAACCAAAAGGGCTACCAACTTGTGGGGTATTTACTTGAGCAAAGTTTCCGTATAAATCCAAACGTAAGTCTAATGTTTTAGTAACACTCATGTCAAGATTTGAACGATAATTATAACGTTGGTGGAAATAATTACTGTTTACGCCTTGTCCTTGACCATAATCTTTCAACATCCCATCTTGATTCAAATAACCTACTGAAACAAAGTATTTTACTCTTTCTGTACCACCCGATAAATCAAGGTTTCCTCTGTATTGCTTACTGAAAGTTTTAAATAAAGCTTCTTTCCAGTTCACATTTGGGTGACCGTAAGGGTCAGCACCACTTTTGTATAAAGCTAAATCTTCATCTGTAAAACGAGGTTTGAAAGATGGACTTGGGTTGGCGGCATTATCATTAATCTGTGCTTGGTTGTAAAGTCTAGCACTTTCATACGCATCTAAATAATTTGGGATTTTTGTAGGTTGCGAAAGGGCAGTTTCTACTCTTACCGAAATTTGTGGCGGTCCTGCTTTTCCACGACGAGTTGTAATTACTACTACACCGTTTGCACCCCTAACTCCATAAATAGCTGTTGTTGAGGCATCTTTCAAAATGGATAAACTTTCAATTTCGTTCGGGTCAATTCTTGCAAATTGGTCATAAGAAAACTCAACGTCATCTACAATAATCAAAGGACGGTTGTTACCATTGTATGAACTTACACCACGGATATAAAAGTTAGCACCATCAGCTCCTGGGCGACCAGAAGGTTGTTGAGAGAAAAAGCCCGGTAATTTACCAGCCAAAGCATTTTGTAAACTGGCAGCAGGGTTTTCACGAATTTCACGACCAGAAACTGAACTTACTGAACCCGTTAAAGTAAGTTTTTTCTGTTGACCAAAACCAACAACAACAACTTCCTCTAAACTTTTTTCATCAGCTTCTAAAGTAACATTAATGTTCGATTTGTTGGCAACCAGTACTTCTTGTTGTTTATAACCCAAAGAACGAAAGATTAATACGCCACTTTGTCCTTTTAAGGTAATGCGGAACTTCCCGTTTTCATCGGTTAAAGTACCATTGGTCGTTTTCCCTTTCTCGAAAACGGATACGCCGGGCAGGGTCTCTTTGGCATCAGCGACAACACCACTAACGAGCTGCCCCTGTGCGTAAAGTGAACCGCTAGTGAAGGCGGTGAGCAATAACAGGATATATATTAGTTTTTTCATAAATTCTAATGAATTTTATTGTGCTTGAGTCAATTTTACCAACCTTCGTTTTGGATTAAATTGGGGTTTTTCAAAGTTTCGTCATAAGGAAGTGGCATGTAATAAAGTCTTTTTGTGAAAACCATATTACTGATTTGTACAGGCGAATAATTGAAAACACCAGCAGTTTGAGTAGCCGTAATTCTCATACCCATGATAGCACCACTCAAAGCGGTTTCTGCAATTTTCCAGCGACGTAAATCCCAGAATCTATGTTCTTCAAAAGCTAATTCAATTCTACGTTCGTTTTGAATCAAAGTTCTTAATTCGTCTTTAGAAATATTTGCCTTGATTCCGTAGCGACTATCCGTTCCAGCTTTTATACCAGCTCTTTTACGTACTTCTATTACTCTTTTTACAGCATCTTCAGTTTTGTCGAGTTCATTCAAGGCTTCGGCAGCATTTAAAATAATTTCAGCATAACGGAAAAGCGGAAAGTTGTGGCTTTGGTTGGTATAAGTAGTATTGTTAGAAAAATCAGCCATAAACTTTCTGAGATAATAGCCCGTTCTGGTTTGTACTATATTGCCCCCTGGTTTATCTTTTCCACCTTCAAAAGTTTCCACAGCACGTCTCAACCAAGTTTGTCCGTTGAAGAAAACCGTTGAAGCCAAACGTGGATCACGGTCTTTATAAGGATTTTGTGGTGCATATCCAGAAAGTGGATTGCTGATTTCTAAACCATTATTCATCGGAAAAGCATCTACCAAATTTTGTGTTGGACTCGTCAAACCTTGACTAGCCGCAGGCGAACCATATCCGATTGGTGCGTTCAAACTTTCTATAGAAGTATTATTTGAACCTTGTTTTGCAAGAATAATTTCCGTGTTTTTCTTTACCGTAAAAATATTATTGTACGAAGCCTGCAATGTGTAATAGTTCAAATTAATCAATTCGTTGTTCGCATCAAGTGCTTTTTGCCAACGAGCAGCATCGTATGTAGCGTAGCCATTTAATGTTTTTAAATTAGCATTTGTACTTACGCCACCACCATTGAACAATGGACTAGCGGCATACAAAAGTAAACGAGACTTTAAAGCAATGGCAGCACCTCTTGGGATTTTTCCCCATTGGTTATCTGAAATCGGTTCAGGTAATAAATTGCCTTTGATGGCGTCGCATTCACTTACGATATAGTTTACACATTCTTCGAAGGTATTTCTTGGCAAAGCCAAATCATCTTCAATCGTGAATACTTTATCGGCAATTAAAGGAACGCCACCATATCTTTTTAGCAATTCGAAATAGAGGTAAGCTCTTATAAACCTTGCTTCGGCTTTCCAAGTAACAATACTTGCTGGCGTTGCTGGTACTTTGTCAATATTGGCCAAGAAGATATTTACTCTTCTGATTCCCGCATAGCTATTTCCCCAATATGGGTCTGGATTATTCAATACACTGATGATTCCGTTGGTATAATATTCAACAGCACGATTAGTTCTTGAAGGAAGTGCATCGCCAGCACCAGCGTCTAGGAAATCGCCACCAATGCGGTTGAAACCCGTTGGGAGATAATTGTAAATATCATTCAAGAAAAAAACAGCCAACGTAGCATTTTTATCTTTTTCGTCCCAAACCAAATCCTCTTTAATCCAATCACGAGGTTCGGTTTCTACTCTTTCACAGCCCGTCCACGACATCGACAGCACCAGTAAAAGAAGGCTTGTATATAATTTTTTATTCATTTTTTCAGAAGTTTGGAATTGTGTGATGTGAATATTCTCACAAAAATCTCATGGCTTACAATTTTAAATTCACGCCAAAATTGATAAGTCGTTGAACAGGATAATTACTTTGATAGCTTTCTGGGTCAATCGATTTATCTTTATTGAACGTAAATACATTGACTGCATTCGCAAAGAATCTTACCGAATTCACTTTGATTTTACCTACCCATTTTGTTGGTAAAGTATAACCTACTTCGATATTTTTCAAGCGAACATAATCTCCAGAACGTACCCAGTAAGATGAAGTAGCCTGATTATACACATTTGAACCAACCCAAAGACGTGGATAAGTAGCATCTGTATTGGTTGGCGTCCAACGGTCTAAATGTTGTTCAAATGCTTGTCCGAATCCACCATTTTGGAAAGCGAAAGTAGAAGCATTTTGCAAGTAAATATTTCTGTTAGCAACTCCTTGTACCAAAGCAGAGAAATCGAAAGCTTTCCAGTTAAAACCTAAACTTGCTCCGAACGGAATCACAGGTTTAGTATTACCGATTGCCGATTGGTCTAATTGGTTAATTAAGCCGTCACCATTAAGGTCTTTGTATTTAATATCACCCGCTTGTGGTGTGTAACCAATGATACTTGGTGCGTTAGTGGCTTCTGCCGTAGTTTGAAACAACCCATCAGCTTGATAACCGAATATTTGTCCTACTCGTTGACCAGTACGTTGCATCCAAGCATAAGGCTGATTCACTTCATCAAAATATAGTAATTTTGAAGCTTGTACGCCAGCATTAACTGTGGCATAAATACTTACATTTTTAATATTCTTTTGGTATAAAAGCTGAGCATCCAAACCTGAATATTGTACTTGTCCGATGTTTTCATTAGGAAAAACATTTCCTAACAAAGTGGTATTACGTCCACGTTGCGTCAGCAAATCGTAGTACTTCATGTGGTAATACTCGAAAGTAAAGCCTAATTGTTGATTGAACAATGAACCTTGCAAGCCAACATTCAACTTATTTGCTTTTTCCCACGTGATGTTTGCATTGGCTAATGGTAGCTCAGTAATAGAAGTATTTGACCCAGCACCTGTACCAAAATATGCACTGTTGCTATCGAAGTATCTTTGAATGTATGTGAAGTAACCTGGATTATCATTCCCCGTTTTGCCATAAGAACCATATAATTTCAGGTACGAAAGCCATTCTTGTGATTTCAAGAAATCTTCTTGACTGATGTTCCAAGCTAAACCAACCGATGGGAAGAAACCATATTTGGTAGTACCACCATCTGGATAACGGTTAGAACCATTCAAACCAAAAGCCATTTCAAGAATATACTTCTTTGAATAGTTATAGCTGAATCTTCCTGAAGTTCCAGTAAACGTCAAAGGCAAATCCGAACCTGCTACTGAATTCTGACGGTTTGCTAAAAGTAAACCAGTGAAACCATGTTCGTTGAAAGTACGGTCATACCCTAAAGTCAATTCCAAATAGTCTGAACGTCCTTGATAATCTATTCCGTTACCATTAGCTTGGTCGCTGTTAGCACCGAATTGTTGGTAGCTTGCTACACCAGCTGGAGAAAGGTTTCTTTGAAAAACAGCAAAGTTTTTAGCACGAAAAATATTTTCAGAAAGCGTAGCATAATATGAGCCTGTAGCTTTTACCCATAAACCTGTTGTTACTTCATCCAAAGTTCTTTTCAAGTAAAAGTCTGCCAACATATCTCTTTTGAAATTTTGCTGATAACCAGAGCCGACAGTTTGTGCCCAGATGTTATTCTGGAATTGCTGTGTACCACCATAAGAATTATCTGGATTATAAACAGGATACGCATTATTTGGTGTATTCATGATGGCGTTGAGAATAGAACCAGTTCCATACCCAGCATCATTGCCATTCAAGATTCTTCCTAACAAATAAATACCGCCAGATAATTTTGAATTTAATTGTAAATCAACATTCGAACGAAGTGTATATGATTTAAAATTGTTGTTGGTACTGTAGGCATTAATATCACTTTGTTTTAATAAACCTGATTGATTGATGTGGTCGAATGAAACAAAGTATTTCGAGAAGCTATTTCCACCACTAGCACTAAAAGTGTAGCGGTCTTGTCTTGAAGAAGAATTTAATACTTGGTCTCTCCAGTTGACATCTGGATATAAATATGGATCTGAACCCGATTGATAGCCTTGTAAGGTTTGTTCTGAATACACTGGGGCTAAACCATCGTTTTTCAATGCTTCATTATACAAAGTTGCATAATTGAAAGAATTTAAAGCTTTCGGAAAACGAAGTGGTTGTTGAATGGCTGTTTGTGCGGTGAATGACATTCTCGCAGTATTTGGATTGCCCTTACGTGTAGTAATCACTAAGGCTCCGTCAGAACCACGCACACCCATCATGGCGGTAGAGAGGGCATCTTTCAAAACAGTAACCGACTCGATTTCTTCAATATCAAAAACCGTTAATTGACGAGGAATACCATCAATTATAACCAATGGACTTTGATTTCTTAATGAAATACTTGTACCATCATTACCAGGCTGACCCGTAAACTGATTGGTGTTAATACCAGCCAATCTGCCAGCCAAAGCACTTATGACCGAAGTAACGGCTGATTTCTGTAAATCACTATTGAAAACCGCTTGAGAAGACGAAGCTGTCAAATCACTTTGCACGCTAGTATTGAACAAACGGCGAAGTGGTTTTGAACGAAGTACCGCTGGGTTTTTACTGTTTAGAACTATGATTGGCGAAACTTTATCACCCACTACATAATCCATAATTTTTGTACCCGAAGCAGAGATTTCTAATTTATCTCCCTTTTTCGCTCCAATCGTCAGCGAACCTGCTGCATCAGTGATTGCTTTAAGTCCTTTGGTTTTGTTGTTAATGCTGATATTTACCAAAGGTTCTTCGTTTTCGTCGATGATAACGGGCGAAAATACTTCTAGCTCAGTTGCTTTAGTTTGGTCGGACTGTGCCACCATCACCATTGCATTAAACACTAACATTGTCGTCAAGGCAATCCTACACAATGGAAACCAGTAGAGACTGCGTTTACGTAGAAATTTTATCATAGTTTTGTTTTTTTGAATTTTTGCAATCGTTTTTTATGAATACTCATAATGAAAAAAGGAATGAAGTTTAAACTACATTTTATCAAATATTAAATTTGAATAATGCAAAACTAAATAATATAATTTAGCCAATAGGGTGTTTTTTTCGTATAAAAAGGGGGTGAAAATCACACATTCTAAATCTTGATATGCCTTTACAATCATTTCAGGCAATAAATCAGGCTATAATTATCACAAGTATTATTTTGATTAATTCTTTAATCATTTTTCGACCAAGATTATAAATAGAGGCTCTTTTAACTTTTATGACTTATTTGAGGAGAACTTTTTGCTATTCCCCTTTTGTATGATAAACTTTGCAGGATTTCGGATGTTGGCTTTCGGATGTTGGCTTTCGGATGTCAGTCGTCGGGTTTCGGGCATCGGATGTCTGTTTTCAGATTTAAGTTCTTGGTTGTGTTTTATATCCAGTATTGTTTTAATATAAAAATATAAAATCCGACGACCGACACCCGATGACTGAAAGCCGACATACCAAATCCAAAGGATTGAATTACATATTTATGAAGTACATATTTTTTTACATATTCTTAACCATTACGCTAGTTTCCAAGCTTAGTTTGGCACAAGTAAATACCGCAAAATTTCGTTTTGAACATCTCACCGTAAATGATGGTTTGCCTCACAGCGATGCCATGTTTGTGGTACAAGACCACGCAGGTTTTATCTGGACGGGTACCAATAATGGTATCAGCCGTTATGATGGTTATGAACTCAAGAAGTACGATATGCCCGTGAATCCTGACAATGGTTTACCGAGTAATCGTATTCATACTTTACATGTAGATAGCAAAGGACGTTTATGGATTGGAGCTGAAAGTGCAGGCGTAAGTTTGTTGGATGTTAACCACGAACGAGTAGTAAATATCACAGAAAAGGCAAATCCCAACATTAATAAAGCATTGCTAAAAACACTGAGGGTATCAGATGTTGTGACGATGTCATCCGATGCTTTGGGACGTATTTGGGTAGGGACAAGTAAAAATGGTTTGTTTGTTTTGAAAGTAAATGATGATAATGAACTCGTGAGTGTTCAACAAATCATCATTAATCAAAAAACGGCGTACAGAGTTGCTAATATTGTTTGCGATAAAGATGGCTACGTTTGGATTGCTACTCGTTCACAAGGTTTATGGTATGTTTTACCAAAAAGTTCAACGATTCATCGTTCGACATTAAAGGCAGACTATATCAGAGCTTTGCATATTGATATTAAAGGCGACCTTTGGTTGGCTACAAGCGAAGAACTTTATTGGGTGAGTAAAGCCAAAAGATTGACCTCAAAAAGCTATGAAGTAACATTAGGTAACATTTCTGAAATTGAATGTATTTTCCTTGATTCGTTTAACCAATTATGGGTTGGGACTAATTATGGGCTACACTTTTGGTCACCGAAAAGTGCTTTGAAAAAAGGAGAATTACCAATAGATATTGAAAAATCAAGTACTTTCTTACCTTTAGACGATGACCCTAATAGTATCAATTCAGGTAGAATTCACCAAGTATTTGAAGATAATAATCATACACTTTGGTTGGCAGCATCAGCGGGCGGTCTCAATCGTGTGAATTTACGCCGTAAACCATTTTATAATTTACAGCGTCAGTTTTCTCAACATCCTACTTTGCCCAATAATTATATCAATTGTATTCGCAAGGATATTAAGGAGAATTGGTTGTGGATTGGTACTCGTAATGGTTTTTCAAAATATGATTTAACGACACGAACCTACCAAAATTTTATGAGTAGAGATTTGTCGGGCGATGCTACTGGCGTTGACGTCTCTGCTTTTCATCAAAGTAATGATGGAACACTTTGGGTAGGAACAAGATATTTGGGTATAACTAAAATTAAAGATGGAAACAGACAACATTTTGTACAAATCGCTCCAGATTTAACCTTTTATAATACCAGTATTGAAAGTATCGTTGAAGACCGCTTCGGTACTATTTGGATGGCTACTTTTGAACTAGGCTTACTTCGTTTAGACAAAGAAGGTAAATTAATCGAACGCTATTGGGGAACAGAAAATCCTTTAAAAAGTAATCAATACACATTTTTAATGTATGACTCATCAAAAGATATTTTATGGGCGAGTACTCGTGATAAAGGTATTTTAAAGATTCAAGTTCAGGAAAAAGGGGTGAAGCTATTGACAAAATTTAGTTATGATGCCAACAATAAAAATACTTTGAGTGGAAATTACGCTTGGCCGATTTTAAAAGATAAGTACAACAATATTTGGGTAGGAACAATTGGTGGTGGCTTGAACAAAATATCGACGAATGCAAAAGGTGAAGATATTGTTCAAAGAATCAATTTGCCATATCCGAATATTGAAAGTTTACAAGACGATGCGGAAGGGAATATATGGATTGCTGGCGATGGTTTGTTGAGATATAAACCTTCGTCGGGGCAATGGTTGCATTACGATGTGGCAGATGGTTTGCAAAGTAATTCTTTTAAAGTTGGTGCTGCAACCAGAGATGCCGATGGAATACTGTATTTTGGCGGTATTCGTGGACTTACTTATTTTAATCCATTGGCGATTCGTCCAGATTCGAAAGCAGCAGCCGTGCGTTTGACAGGTTTCCAAATTTATAATAAACCCGTACAAATTGGGGAAGAAATTAATGGAAGAGTTATACTTGAAAAACCGCTAGACCAAACTAAAAGTATAACCATTAAAGACCGAGAGAATGACTTTTCAATAGCTTTCGTCGGATTAAATTATAATAACCCACAAAAAAATATTTATGCCTATAAACTTCAAGGCTATAATAAAAATTGGGTTTATACAAGTTCAAAACAAAGAACAGCCAGCTTTGCTAACCTTTCGGCAGGGGAATATACTCTGGTCGTAAAAGCCTATAATGGTGAAGGGAAATGGTCAAAAACACCAGTTATTTTGAGCATCACCGTATTGCCGCCTTGGTACAAAACTTGGTGGGCTTATACTTTATATACGTTGTTGCTTGTGAGTGCATTTATTATGTACCGTCGGGCAAGTTTGGCTCGTCAAGCTTTGGAAAATACCTTGGCTTTGGAAAAATTCAAAGTAGAAAAAGAGAAAGAAATCACCGATTTAAAACTCCGTTTTTTCACAAATGTGTCTCATGAATTACGAACTCCACTTACTTTGATTCTTGGTCCGATGGAAGAATTAATGTCGATTGAAACCAAAATGAAGGATAAAATCGTATTAATGCACCAGCAAACTCGTAAATTATTAGAACTCGTCAATCAATTATTAGATTTTAGGAAAGTAGAATCTGGACATGTTTCCTTGCGAGCTACACAAGGAAATATCTTGCATTTTATTCAGGAAATCTTCTTGATTTTTAAACTGAAAGCGGATGAATGTCATTTTGATTATGCGATGAGTATTCCAACAGAACCAATCAATATGTATTTTGATTGGAGTAAATTAGAAATTATTCTGACCAATTTACTCTCAAATTCCTTTAAATATACACCCGAAGGAGGCAAAATTAGGATTGCCGTTTCGATGATTGGTTCACCAGAAGTAGATGCTATTTTTGAAGATAAAAAGCTGAAAGATAATTACTTAGAAATAAGTGTGCAAGATTGGGGAATGGGCATGAAGGCAGATGAAATTGAAAAAATCTTCGATCCATATTTTCAGGCATCACATACCGAAACCATGAAAATTATGGGAACGGGCATCGGTTTATCTTTAGTAAAGCAATTCGTAGAAGCACATGCTGGCGAAGTCCGTGTGAAAAGTGCGGTAGGAGAGGGAACAAGTTTCTTATTAAAACTTCCTTTTGGAAAGGCTCATCTTGCAGTTCACGAAATTCATACAGAAGGAGTTGAACTGAAAAAAGTAACAATTAATACGCCTGAACCAGCGGTTGAAAATGTTGATTTAGAAAAAATACCTGTAAAAGTACCGCATACTACTCGAATTTTAATTGTAGAAGACAATGAAGAATTACGTTTGTACTTACAACAACTTTGTGAAGCAAATTATGAGGTTTTTACGGCAATAGATGGACTCGACGGCTGGGAGAAAACCTTACAACTTTTGCCTGATTTAGTGATTAGTGATGTGATGATGCCAATCAGCGATGGTTTGGAATTATGTCGAAAAATCAAACAACACCCTAAAACTACGCATATTCCTGTGATGCTTTTAACGGCAAGAGTAGCGGCTGTTCATGAGTTAGAAGGTTTAGAAACTGGTGCAGATGAATATATGTCTAAACCATTTAACCCGCTGATTTTGAGTGCTAAAATCTTGACGATGCTTCAAAGTAGATTGTTACTCAGAGAGTATTATCAACGACAATTATTGCTAGAACCAACGCAAGTAGATATTCCAGACGAAACCAAACAATTGCTAGAAAAAGCAATGGCAATTATTGAGGATAATTTGAGTGATTCAGACTTTAATGTGCAAGTATTGGTACGAGAAATGGGCATGAGCCAATCTGCTTTTTATCGTCAGATTAAAGCTATTACAGGTCAATCAGTTGTAGAATTTATTCGTGATATTCGTTTGAAACGTGCTGCACAATTATTGAGTACGGGTAATTTGCGGGTTTCAGAAGTAGCGATGATGGTCGGGATAGAAGACATTAAATACTTCCGCAAAATGTTTCAAGGAATTTATAATATGCCACCTTCAGAATACGCCAAACAACAGCGTGGTAATGTTGGATAAATATGAATTATAAATTATGAATGATAAATACTGATTTACGATAATCATTTATCTGATTACTTGACAATTTTTCTAATTGTAGCGGCAACCCTTGCGGTTGCCATTTCAAGTGTGGCAACTGCAAGAGTTGCCACTACATATTATTTGATATAAACATCATATTTTAAAATATAAAAAACGTTGTTCAATAATCACTCTCAAAAAAGTACAGAACAGAATAATTCAATTAATCAATTCAGAATTTTTACCCTCCTTTTTGACGAAAATCCCCCCTTCTAAAACTCCAATCTCTTCATAGTTTTGTACCATGTAATTTTATCCAATTCAAACGTATTAAACAATGAGAGTTTCTGCAAGTGTACTACTATTGGCAATTGCTATTTTAGCTGGTTGCCAAACACAAAAAGGAAGTATTAGTAAAAAAGAACAAGCCTTTCAACCGGGAAGTATCTGGAATGATAATAATGGTGAAGTAATTAACGCCCACGGCGGTGGGATTTTATACATCAACAAAACCTATTATTGGTACGGTGAAAAAAGAGGAAAAAGTGCTTCGGAAGGTGTAGCAGTTTATTCTTCAAAAGATTTATATCGTTGGAAAAACGAAGGAATTGCTTTGGCAAAATCGAACGACCCAAACAGTGAAATTGCTGTTGGTGGTTTGGTGGAACGTCCGAAAGTAATTTACAATGCCAAGACCAAGAAGTATGTAATGTGGTTTCATTTAGAATTACCTAATAAAGGTTATAGTGCCGCCAGAGCAGGCGTAGCCATTAGCGACAAAGCTACGGGACCATTTGTATATTTAAAAAGTTTCCGTCCGAATGGACACATGTCAAGAGATATGACACTTTATGTGGACGACGACGCTACAGCCTATCACATTTACTCCGCTCGTGAAAATTATGATTTACGCATTACGAAATTGACGGACGATTATTTATCGGCTACCACAGAAGATACTTTACTTTTCAGCAGTCACCGAGAAGCACCAGCCGTATTCAAAAAAGATGGTTTGTATTATTTAATTACAAGTGGTTGTACTGGTTGGGCGCCTAACAAAGCAAGTTTACACACGGCAACATCTTTGTTTGGTCCTTGGAAATTGGTTGAAGACCCAATGAATGGTCCTTTGGCTGAGAAAACTTTCAACGGACAATCAACTTATATTTTACCAATTGCAGGGAAAAAAGATGCTTTTGTTTTTATGGCTGATAAATGGAATCCGAAGGATTTAAAAGATAGTCGATACCTTTGGTTACCAATACAATTCAAAGATGGCAAGCCATTGATTACTTGGCAAGATTCTTGGAAGTTGGATAGTTTTAATCAGTAATGAAGTACTACCGTACAAGTTATCCGTTATCTGAAAACTGTTAATAGTTTTTCTTTCATATAAATTGACAAAATAAGATACCTTAAAACTTTTGAAAATACTTAAACTGTAAGTTTTACCTTTAATGCCTCAACTATGAAATACTTTTTTGCCTTAGTCATTACTTTTTTATCATACTTTGTTGCACAAGCTCAAGATATAGCCGTTCAAAAAAAATGGCTTAAAGAAGGCTACAAACTTGCTTGGTCGGATGAGTTTGATAAAGATGGTACTCCAAATCCAGCTAATTGGTCTTATGAAAATGGTTTTGTTCGTAACCATGAATTACAATGGTATCAACCAGATAATGCCTTTTGTAAAAATGGCAATTTAATTATTGAAGCAAGAAGAGAACAAAAGCCTAATCCAAACTATGTGGAAGGAAGTAATGATTGGAGAAAAAAACAGCCAATGATAGATTTTTCATCAAGCTGTATGATTACTGCGGGCAAAAAAACATGGCAGTATGGAAGATTTGAATTAAGAGCAAAAATTGATATTAGTCAGGGTATTTGGCCAGCTTGGTGGACTTTAGGAGTCGATAAAAACTGGCCAGCCAATGGCGAAATAGACATGATGGAATTTTACCGAGGTAAAGTGCTTGCCAACATCGCTTGTTTGTCCGCCAACAAGCAAGCCGAGTGGCATAGTAATACTTTTTCGGTTGATTCACTTGGAGGAGCAAATTGGGCTGCACAATTTCATGTGTGGCGAATGGATTGGGAAAAAGATTTTATCGCCTTGTACCTCGACGACCAGCTTTTGAACAAAGTACCGATGAATGTTTTAGTCAACAAAGATGGCTCGGGTTTTAATCCTTTTCAGCAGCCACATTATATGTTATTGAACGTTGCTGTTGGTGGAGACAACGGAGGCAATCCCTATAAAAGTACTTTCCCTAGCCGCATGGAAGTAGATTATGTTAGGGTTTATCAGAAAGAGAAAAACTAAGAAAATAAATAAAAGTATTTAGGGATAAAAAGATTGCTGAAGTCTTTTTATCGTTAGGGTGTGACTTCAGTCACATCCTAACGAAAGCTACTCCTAACATGTAAACACAGTGCAAAAGGAGTAGAAATTGTATTTATCTTCGCTTTTGAGTTAAAATCAAGTCTTTTAACTTTTATCAGATTAAGCATGTTCAAAAAAATATTACTGGTTTGTGTTTTTGCTTTGCCTTTAGGTACGCTAGCACAGCAAAAACCTATTAATGACCGAGCCATTTGGCTACAGCATCTTGACCAACTAGCAAAACCTATTTTGCGTAGTTTGGCGAACGACAGCCTCAGAATTGTGATGCCCCAAACGATGTCAAAATTTATTGATAATGCCAATAATCGGAAAGAAGTGGCTTATTTAGAAGCTTTTGGTCGGTTAATGTGTGGCATTTCTCCTTGGTTAAATCTTGAAGGTGGTTCAGCCAAAGAAGTAACATTAAGAAATCTGTACAGAAATTATGCTTTGAAAGCGGTAGCCAATGCCGTGAATCCTAACGCTAAAGACTATATGGCTTTTGAAAGAGGCGGACAGCCTTTGGTTGATGCTTCTTTTTTAGCGTTAGCCTTTGTGCGATGCCCGTGGTTGTGGGAACATCTTGATACGCAAACTAAAGACCAAGTAGTAAAAGCCTTTTTAGCAACCAGAAATACCAAAGCGGGGTTTTCGAACTGGATATTGTTTTCAGGAATGATAGAAACCTTTTTCTGTAAATATGGCTACCCTTGGGATAATATGCGGATTGAATACTGTTTCCGCCAGTTCGAACAGTGGTATGTTGGTGATGGCGTGTATTCTGATGGCCCTCCGTACCATTGGGACTATTATAATAGTTACGTTATTCATCCATATTTGGCGAACATGGTGAAAGAGTTAGGTCCGAAAACAGGACTTTATAATTGGACTTTCGATAAGATTAAACAAAGAAATGAACGCTTTGCTGTTATTCAAGAAAGATTAATCAATAGCGATGGCTCGTTTCCTGCTACGGGGCGTTCTATTGTGTATCGTGGTGCCGCTTTTCATCATTTGGCAGATATTGCTTGGCGAAAAGGCTTGCCCAAAGAGTTAAGTCCTGCACAAGTACGTGGTGCTTTAACGGCAGTTATCAAGAAAACCACTGAAAGCACAAGTACTTTCACAAAAGATGGCTGGCTGACAATCGGTTTGTACGGCTCTCAGCCAGATTTAGCAGATTTTTATATCACCACAGGTAGTTTATATCTCTGTGCCAATATTTTATTACCATTAGGTTTACCTGAAACAGATGAATTTTGGAGTAGTCCTGCTACGAAATGGACATCACAAAAAGTATGGTCGGGCGAGGCGGTTTTGGCAGATCATGCCATAGAGTAAGTTAAGAATTGTGAGTGATGAATGATGAGTTGTGAATTGTCCTTGCCTAAAATAGGTTGCCTTCAAAACGCAACAAATGATGGCAAAATCAAGATCTAAAACTGGAAAAAGTACAAAATACGAGATTCGTCAAAGTCGTATTTTCAGTGAGTCGTTCAAACGAGAAAAAGTCGAAGACATTCTCAATAAAAGGATTAGTATTATCGAATTTTGTAAATTGTGGGATGTAAGTAGTACAAGCGTTTATCGCTGGATTTACCAATATTCTCCACATTACAAAAAAGGAACTAAGATGATTGTACAACAAGATTCCGAAGAAGCTAAAACTCAGGAGCTACTCAAAAAAGTGGCTGAACTTGAGCGAATTTTAGGATTAGGCATCCCCGACAAAAACAGATGGAGATAGACTATCAGTCTAAACTCATTGAAATTGCCTCGAAGGAACTCGACATCGACCTAAAAAAAAGTTTCAAGCCGACACTTTAGAGTATTTTCGCCAAAATATTACCCAACATTCTTACCAAATGAAGCATCTGTATGCACTTTGTGGTATTTCTAAACAAGGACATTATCAAATGCTCCGCAGAATCGAAGAATGGAAGGTAAAGGAAAGTCTTTATGTGGGATTAATTCTCCAAATTAGGGAGATTCATCCTGCTATGGGTCTGAGAACCATGTATGACTATTATCAACCAGAAGGAATCGGAAGAGATGCCTTTATCAGTATTGGACTCTATTATGGTTTTAGGGTAAAAGCCTATAGAAACCTCTGTAGGACTACATTTTCAAGTCCTTACAGTCGTTATAAAAACCTTTTGGTTGATAAAATTCTCACAGACATAAATCAACTCTGGACGAGTGATATTACCTATTTTAAAGTAAATGATAAGTTCTATTACATCGTTTTTGTGCTAGATGTTTATTCTCGTTTTATCGTCGGATATTCTCTTGCAGATAATATGAGAGCAGAAAATAATATCATTGCTTTAAAAATGGCATTGAAAACTCGGAAACAGAAGAAGTTTAAGCATGAACTCATTCACCATTCTGATAGAGGAAGTCAATACATCAGCGAAGCCTATGTCAGCCTTTTGAATGAAGCTGAAATTAGCATCAGTATGTGTAATGAGGTCTATGAAAATGCTCATATTGAAAGAGTGAATGGCACGATTAAAAATCAGTATCTAATTTATAGAAATATTACAAATTTTGACGAATTAGCCACTGAGCTTAAAAAAGCAATTCACACATACAACCATCAAAGACCACACTCAGCTCTGAAAGGACTAACACCTTTTGCGTTTGAACAGTACATCAAAGAACTAAACAATGAAAACAAACCTAATTTACAGATTTGGACATGCGATTATTCAAAAAACACAAAACCAAATCAAACTATTTTACAATTTTGATTACTTTAACTTGTCTAAAAATCAGGGCAACCTATTTTAGGCAAGGACAAATCTAAAGTACAGAATTCAATAATTAATTCGTTCACTAATATCGTTTATCAACATAGACAAGCGAATGCTAGAATATTATAAACTCGATTTCATGAATTGTAAAAAAGGATTAATTACTTTATTGTTCTGTAGTCTTGTCTTTTTGTCAAAAGCACAAGAGAAAATAGCATTGCAAGAAGTAGGAGAGGGCTGGGCGAAAAATTCAGTCAATGCGGTTATTTTTCGTAAAAACTCATTGGTTTCTTTTAAAAATTACCAATTTATTGCCTATTATGATGCCGACGCTTTTGTGGTTTTAGGGAAAAGAAAACAAGGAAAAAGTACTTGGGAATTACAGAAAACTAATTTTAAAGGCAATGCCAGCGATGCCCATAATTCCATTTCTATTATGATAGACGGCGATGGATTTTTGCACCTTTCTTGGGATCATCACAACAATGCACTTCGTTATGCCGTCAGTAAAGCACCTTTTTCATTGATGATGGGAGAGAAGCAAAGCATGACGGGAAGCACCGAAGGCAATGTTACTTATCCAGAATTTTATAGATTACCAAACGGAAATCTTTTGTTTTTCTATCGAAATGGTGCTTCTGGAAAAGGAAATTTGGTCATGAATCAATATGATCTAAAAACCAAAAAATGGTCGATGGTGCAAGAAAATTTGATTGATGGCGAAGGACAAAGAAATGCTTATTGGCAAGCTTGTTTAGATAGTCAGGGTACAATTCACCTTTCTTGGGTTTGGCGTGAAAGTGCCGACGTAGCCAGTAATCACGATATGGCTTATGCTCGTTCAAAAAATGGTGGAAAAACTTGGGAGAATTCTCAAGGTATTGCTTATCAATTACCTATCACCGCTCAAAATGCAGAATATGCTTGTAAAATTCCTCAGAAAAGTGAGTTAATCAATCAGACATCCATGGTGGCTGATGCCGAAGGAAATCCATACATCGCTACTTATTGGCGACCAGCCAATGAAAGCGTTCCACAATATCATGTTATTTATTTAGCCAATCAACAATGGCAAGTAAGTAATCTTGGTTTTAGAAAAACGCCTTTTAGTTTAAGTGGCGTAGGCACAAAACGAATTCCTATTTCAAGACCACAAATTTTGGCTTGGTCGTCCAAGAAAAATACTTTATCTGCCATGCTGATTTTCAGAGATGCAGAAAGAGGCGATAAAGTTTCCACCGCTTTAACGACAGATTTAAGTAAAGGCAATTGGCAGATTAAAGATATTAGCGAAACCTCAGTAGGTTCGTGGGAGCCAACTTACGATACTGAACTTTGGCAAAATAAAGGCGATTTACATCTTTTTGTAGAAAAAGTAGATCAAGCCGATGGCGAAGGGAAAGTAAATATTCCAGCCCAAAAAGTACAAGTACTTACATGGAAGGGAGTAAAAAAAGTCAAGATGAAAGAACAGAGTAAGTAGTCGAAGAATTTAGTTAAACCTATCAGGATTCAAATCCTGATAGGTTTATATGCTAATACTTATAGAAAATAAACGATGTTTTGGGAATTGATTACAAAATATAAATATCCACAACTCATCATTCACAACTCAAAATTCAATCACAAAAACCATGAAACAATTTTTTCGCATTGCTATCAATACAGTGATAGTTTGCTCGATGGCTTGGTCGCTTGCTACGGCACAAACAAGTAAAGCACATCCTAAAAGAGCGGCTTTATTGAAAACCATCAATCAGAATTTCCAAGATGCAGGTAAGCAATATAAAGTATTGATGAGTAATCTTCCACAAGATAAATTTCCCAAAACATATTTCCCTAAAACTGGCAAATACGAATTTAGTGGTTCTGATTGGTGGTGCAGTGGTTTTTATCCTGGTTCATTATTATACATTTATCAGCAAACCAAAGATGCTGAATTGTTGAAGGAAAACAATCGTATTTTGGGCGTTTTAGAAAAAGAAAAATTCAATACTACCACTCATGATTTGGGCTTTATGATGTATTGTAGTTTTGGAAATGCTAAAGACATCGCTCCAAAACCTGAGTACAAAGATATTTTGATTCAAAGTGCTAAATCTTTGGCTACTCGTTTTAATCCAACGGTTGGTTGTATCAAATCTTGGGATTCAAAAAAAGGTGACTTCTTAGTAATCATTGATAACATGATGAACCTAGAATTACTTTTCTGGGCGACAAAAGTAACGGGCGATTCTACCTATTATAAAATAGCGGTGACACATGCTAATACGACGATGAAAAATCACTTCCGTCCAGATTATAGTTCTTATCATGTCATCAACTATAATTCAGAAACGGGTGGCGTTCAGCAAAAGAAGACTGCTCAAGGTTATGCAGATGAATCTGCTTGGGCGAGAGGACAAGCTTGGGGATTGTATGGTTATACAGTAATGTACCGTGAAACGAAAAATCCTATTTATTTAGAGCAAGCCAAAAATATTGCGAAGTTTATTTTAACAAATCCAAACATGCCAGCCGATAAAGTACCTTATTGGGATTTTAACGCACCGAATATTCCAACAGCCTTGCGTGATGCTTCGGCGGCTTCGGTAATGGCTTCGGCTTTGCTAGAATTGAGTGGTTATGTAGATAAAAAACTGAAAAAAGATTATATCAAAAATGCTGAATCAATGATTTATTCCTTGTCGAATGTGCCATACAAAGCTGCGATTGGCACAAACGGAGGTTTTTTAATTGAACATTGTGTTGGTCACATTCCGCAGAATACAGAAGTTGACGTGCCTTTAACTTATGCAGATTATTATTTCTTAGAAGCCATGAAGCGTTATAAAGAGCTTAAATAGTGGCTTTAATTGCTTACTCGTGGAGACATGAGCAATGGCATAAGAGATGAGCCTTGAGATTTTAAATTTGTAAAATTCATTTTACAAATTTAAAATCTCAAGGCTCAATTATGTAAATAATGATGGTTGTAAAAATGCTCAAACCTTATCATACACAGCTTAAATCTAAAAACATGATTAAAAAAATACTACTACTCTCTTGTCTATTTGGATTCAGTATTCAATCCTTACAAGCACAAAAAAATGGGAACAATAACCCAATTATCCCAGATTTAATTGCCGACCCAAGTATTGTTCAGTTTGGAGATACTTTTTATTGCTATGCCACAACCGACGGCTACAATGCAGGTTTAGCCACAGCAGGGCCTCCAGTACTTTGGTCTTCGAAAGATTTAAAAAACTGGTCGTTCAACGGTTTTTATTTTCCAGCTGCCGAAAAGCAATTGTTTTGGGCACCAAGTTATCCTGTGAAAGTAAAAGATAAATATTATTATTACCCAACGGTCAATCATGATATTTATGTAGCTGTTGCTGATTCTCCAGCAGGCCCTTTTATGTTGGCAAAAGGTGATTTCAGTAAAGAAAATACTTTTCCATTATTAAAAATGGATGCACCCAAAGGAACGAAAGGCATTGATGCAGAAGTATTTATCGACGACGACCAAAAGCCATATCTTTTCTGGGCACAGCGTGGTGCTGGTCGATTGAATCCTGATATGATTAGTTTAGATACTGCTTCTATCACAAAAATCTCTACCAAAAGAGGTGGTTATTCTGAAGGCCCGATTGTATTTAAACGCAAAGGGATTTATTATTACCTCTATACTTTAAGCGGACACGAAAATTATGTATATGCTTATCAGTACAGTAAAGTTTCGCCTTTTGGACCATTTATTTATCCAGAAGAAGACATCATTGCTAAAACTGATGTAAAAGAACAGATTTATGGGCCAGGTCATGGAAATGTATTCCACATCAAGGATGATTATTATTTTACTTATCTGGAATTTGGACGTTCAAGTACGAACCGACAAGCATGGATTGATAAAATGGAATTTAATGAAGATGGAACAATAAAACCCATTCGATTGACCAATAAAGGCGTTGACCCTTTTCCATCTTTAGCAAAAAATGAAGTAACAATACAATCTGCCGAAGCGTCTTCTACTTTGCCAGATTTTAAAGTACCTTATGTGAAGGATAAAACCATTAACAGAACAGAAACGTATTCGGCACAAAATGCACTTGACGGTTCGAATGGTACAAGATGGTTGGCAGAAACAAAAGATACCACGGCTACTTTTATGGTGAATTTAGGGAAGAAAACTGCGATTAAAAAGGTTGCATCTTACTTTGTAAAACCAACGGCTGGACATGCTTATGAATTAACATATTCAGTTGACGGAAAAAATTGGAAACCTTATGGCGGTCATGCAGAAATAAAAGTACAATCTCCGCATATCGACGAACGTAGTGTAAAAGCACAATATTTAAAACTGACCTTCTTAAAAGGAACTCCAGGTTTGTGGGAATTTAAAGTTTATAAATAGCTTGAATTTATATTTGAAAAACCAATAGCATCACTAGGCTGTTGGTTTTTTGCTTTTAATGTTTTGTAATTTGAATGTTAGTTTATAAAAAATACCCAAATAGCGAATATAGGTATTCCAATGACAATTACACCAATCTTAGCATTAATCAAGAAATTGGTACTTAAAAAATACTCTTGAAAAGAATCTTTTTTATTATCTGAAAATTTCCTTCGCACCAATGCTCCTGCCACACTAACTAAAAAGAACGCTTGAGTTTCCCCTATTTTTAAAATAATATCTTTGACCGTAATACTATCAACCAATAAATACGATAAAATGAATATCATATTTACAATTGTGAAAAGTATAAATATGTGTTTTTCCCCAATCTTTTTCATGTTTATTTCGGGATACTCCCCTTAGTTGTGTAAGTTTAGTTGGTCATTTGATTTTTTAAAAAATCAAACATCAACAATTCTGTAAGTATTCATTTTTGCGGTTTTGTTCGGTTTTTAGGTTAAAAAAGATACTTGAAGTATCTCAATACATACTTCAAGTATATCACGAGATACTTTTTACCGCAAAATACCGCAACCAAATATCTCTCGAGATACTTTGAGTATATTGTTCGATACTCTGGGTATCTTTAAGCTTTATCAAGGTATCAGCTTTGTTTATCATTTGTAAAAATGATTTTTTTCTCTTTGCTTGCGTAATATTAATATTCAAAGTCTTGCTTACCAAAATATCATCAATCATCAACAAAAAACCTTAGCAATGATTTACAAAAATCTATTATTAACAGCACTGTTAGCTTGCGGAGCATCCGTTTACG
This sequence comes from Arcicella gelida, assembly GCF_034931025.1. NCBI lineage: Bacteria > Pseudomonadati > Bacteroidota > Cytophagia > Cytophagales > Flectobacillaceae > Arcicella > Arcicella gelida. Next base: position 64,806 of record NZ_JAYGIL010000020.1, read on the forward strand.
GACAGCAAAACCAGTATTTAACGGTATCAAAAGACGGTAAAAAAGTAGGACTCAGTGATGCAGGAGCTTCATTTTTAGCACAACTTCCGTTACATTGTATTCAAACTGAATACCCGAACAAGCCTAATCATACCATAGAAACGGCTCAAGAAGTAGCATTGAGTCCGAAGCAATTGCACCCTTCTTTTTATGGTTGTTTAGATTGGCATTCTTCCGTACATGGGCATTGGATGTTGGTGAAAATCCTCAAGACTTATCCCAATTTACCAGAGACACAGCAAATAATTGCCATGTTAGAAAATAGTTTTTCGACAGAAAATCTACAAAAAGAAGCCGATTATTTTAATCAATACAAACTCGCAAAAGGTTTTGAACGAACTTACGGTTGGGCTTGGGTACTTAAATTAGATGAAGAATTATTGACTTGGGATAGCCCTATGGCGAAGCGTTGGCATAAAAGTTTACAGCCACTGACGCAAGTAATTGTACAACGTTGGATGGAATATTTGCCTAAACAGACGTATCCTAACCGAACTGGTGTGCATCCAAATACTGCCTTTGGGATGGTTTTCGCTTTGGATTGGGCTAGAGCAACCAAGAATACTGCTTTTGAACAATTATTGGTACAACGTAGCAAAGACTATTATTTCAAAAATAAAGCCGTTGCCGCTACGCTCGAACCAGATGGAACAGATTTCCTTTCGCCGAGTCTTGAAATTGCAGATTTGATGCGAAGAGTATTAGCCCCGCAAGCTTTTGTACAGTGGTTTAACCAATTTTACACTGCCGAAGGATTAAAAAATGTCTTGCAATTGCCCATCGTCAGCGACCGTTCCGATTATCAAATTGTACATTTAGATGGTTTAGCACTTAGTAAAGCTTGGTGTTTGTTGGGCATAGCCAAGCAATTACCCAAAACAGATTTACGCAAGAAACAATTTCAAGAAAAAGCAAGCACCTTTTTACAAAAAACCTTACCCAATATTGCCAACGGAAACTATGGAGGCGACCATTGGTTAGGTTCATTTGCAATGTATGCTTTGAGTTTGGAAGTGGAATAAGCGTAGCACAAGTTTCCAACTCGTGAAAAAATACTACTAATTTTACGAGTTGAAAACTCGTGCTACAGTTACTTCAAAACCTGCACTTTAATACTTTGTCGTTCTTTTCCGCTTTCGATAAGTAATATGTAAAAACCGTTTGGAATATCTTTTACATTGATATAATCCTGATTCGATACTTGTTTTATGGTTGCATCATTACTATTAATTAAACTTAATGTATAAGTTTTGGCTGGTACTTTTACATAAATCTTGTCATTAGCAGGGTTGGGGTAAGCCTGTACTGTTCGCTCGAAATTATCAAGTCCTAAAATCATTGTTACTTCCAAAGGTGCAGCAGAACTGTAAATGGTATAACAGTCATTCTTTATCTCACAACGATATTGATAAGTATTTTGAGAAAGGTTGGCAGAAACAATATTTAGCGTGTTAGTCTCTTGTCCTCGATATAAAGTATCGCTACTCGAAATCATATTCCAAGTAACTCCTTTATCAGTACTTACTTGCCATTGATAAGCTGAAGCACCCGAAACGTTGATAAAAAATTGAGCAGAACTTTTTTCTGTAGTCGTTTGTGCGGTGGGTTGAAGCGTAGTTTGAGGTAATTCACATTGTTTGGCTTGAATACTTATGGTATCCGACAATACACTGTTACATTCACCATTGACTAAACAGCGATAAATAATATTGTTATCACGAATTTTAACTTGATTAACTGTCAATTGATTAGTTCGAAGACCTGCATAACTAGAATCAAAATTGGTGATAGCTCGCCAAGTAACACCTTTATCTTTACTGATTTGCCAAACAAAACTGCTGGCAGAACTCTCGTTGACAGATAATTGTGTTTGACCTGTTCCAAACCCATCCATTTTTTCAGTACGAAGGGAGGTTGGTAAAGGATTTTTACAATCTAAGGTTAAAATAGAAAATTTTCCGTAGCTTCCAAACCAGAATCTACCATCCTTAGATTCATGAATAGTCCCATATCCATTTAAATTGAATACTCCTTCAGGTACAAAAGGGTTTTGAAAAGTAGTAATGGTTTTACGATTATACATTTGAATTTTCCCCCCTGCAATACTCCAAAAATTACCTTTTGAATCAACCAAAAAGTTATTAGAATAGCTGTCTAACCCGATTACAAACTCATTTGGAACATCTATTTTTTCAAATTTATTTCCAACTAATTGATAAAGGTCTTTATTATAATCATTCGCATCCTTTCGAGCAATAACATATAAGCCTGAATTAGCATCATTAATTAACCTTATGGCATAAGAAGGGAAATTGATATAGTTAATGGCTTTTAAGCTTATGCCATCGTGTATAAAAAGTCCATTTGAAAACATTACATATACACCAGCAATAGGATTGATTGCAATCTCTGCTTCTCCATTGAGGTCAAAAGTCTTCCATAATTTTTTATCATAGTATGATAAAAAATATTTAAATCCTTTCTGCGAGTATTTGTAGGATAAAGCCCAAATACTCTGGTTTTTATCACGTAACATTTTAGTAATGATACCGACATCCAGTACATTCGTTTTTAATATAATTCCATCATCTTGTTTCACTTGAATCACGGAGTTATACGAACCTAACCAAAAGTCATTACCTTCTCCTTGACAAAATGTAGAAATTGATTGATACCATTCTAATGGGACAATATCTACTTCTCCATTCTTTTCATTAAAACGCATTACTATAGAACCATCTGAAGCCCAGATTCTATCCTTAGCATCAGTAGTAGCATTTTTAATTCCATAATAACAGAAATTTTTTACTTGAGGTAAATCCAATTGAGTAAATATATTGTCTTTCAATAAGGTTATAGAAGCATTACTACTATAACCATTTGTTATTATTAAATTCTTTTGTGTGTCTTCGTAAATAATATGACCCGCTTTAAAAGTAGGGGTAAATAAAGTTAAATCTTGATTATCAAGCCGATACACGTTACCATTAGCTGTTACCAAAATATCCCCATTTCTGGTAGTTAGGAGATTATACACCACTTTATTTGGGGTAGGAATTAAGGTCGAAGTTTTTAAGAGTGTATTAAATTTGAAAAGCTCATCGGAAAACGTTGTAAAATAAATATTATCGTTGTGGTCGATGGCTGCATTATTATTGTATCCATAGTTTTTAGGAAGAGAACTATTTGTATTGTCATATTTCCTCCATTTATCACCCTCAAAATTCCAAAAGGATGCCTCATTGATTTTCCAAAAATGTCCTTTAGAATCGACTAAAAGACTTTTATTGTCAAAAGACTTTATTCCTTGCTTTACCCAATCGTAAGAAGTATATACAGAATCTTTTCCTACTTGAACAAATTTACTTCCTTTGTCATAGCTAATCCATTCACTTCCATCCTTTGAATAAAATAAAAGTGGTTCAGCTGTGATGAATGGTTTCCCTAAAATATTGGCATCTATCCAAACAGAGCCATCAAAAACAAAAGTTTTATTGTAGGATAAATTAGAAATGATTGAAAGATAACGGCTACTACAACTTGCCCAGATATTACCATAAATATCTTCTTTAATTGAAGTAATCAAACTATCTAAACCATCATTTTGATTATAAAAGGCTATGAGCTTATAATCTTTATCATAATGTAAAATACCACCCTCTGTTCCAACCCATAAAGTTGAATCTTTTGCGGAAAATAAGCAATTATCATCCCCAAGCGAACTATAAGCCTTCCACTGTTGGGCATGAGTAGTAGAAAAACTAAAAGTGTAAAAAAAGAAGATAACAAGAGTCTGTAGGACTTTATACATAATTATTTAGCGTTTAATTGTATTTTTTCTTGATGTTTAGAAGGATTAAATCTCTACTTCACAACCTGCACTTTAATACTTTGTCGTTCTTTTCCGCTTTCGATAAGTAATATGTAAAAACCGTTTGGAATATCTTTTACATTGATATAATCCTGATTCGATACTTGCTTGACTGTTGAACCATTACTATTGATTAAACTTAATGTATAAGTTTGGGCTGGTACTTTTACATAAATCTTATCATTAGCGGGGTTGGGGTATGCCTGTACTGTCCGCTCAAAATTATCAAGTCCTAAAATCATTGTTACTTCCAAAGGTGCAGCATTACTGTATAGCGTGTAGCAATCGTTCTTTATCTCACAACGATATTGATAAGTATTTTGAGAAAGGTTGGCAGAAACAATATTTAGCGTGTTAGTCTCTTGTCCTCGATATAAAGTATCGCTACTCGAAATCATATTCCAAGTAACTCCTTTATCAGTACTTACTTGCCATTGATAAGCTGAAGCACCCGAAACGTTGATAAAAAATTGAGCAGAACTTTTTTCTGTAGTCGTTTGTGCGGTGGGTTGAAGCGTAGTTTGAGGTAATTCACATTGTTTTGCTTGAATACTTACCGTATCAGACAATACACTGTTACATTCACCATTGACTAAACAGCGATAAATAATATTGTTATCACGAATTTTAACTTGATTAACTGTCAATTGATTAGTTCGATGACCTGAATAAGTGGAATCAAAGTTAGTGATAGCTCGCCAAGTAGCACCTTTATCTTTACTGATTTGCCAAGCAAAACTGTTGGCTGAACTTTCGTTAACAGATAATTGTGTTTGACCTGTTCCAAACCCATCCATTTTTTCAGTACGAAGGGAGGTTGGTAAAGGATTTTTACAATCTACAATAAGTGATGAAAGTCCTGTATAGCTCCCTAACCAAACTTTACCATCTTTAGATTCATGGATTGCGTTGGTAATGGTTGAAAAATAATCTGGGTTAGTTGAACGAAATGGACTATTAAAAGTAGTGAGCGTTTTACCATCATATCTTTGTATTTTATTTCCTACACTCCAAAAATTGCCTTTGGAATCTATCATAAAATCACTGAAATAATAGGATGTCATTATTCTAAATTCATCAGGAGTAACAATTTTATCGAATTTGTTTCCAACCAATTGATAGATGTCTCCCTCGAAATTTTCATTTTTTTTTGCAATAATATATAAGTCTAAATTAGCATTACTGACAAACCTTTTGGGATTTTTTGGGATATTCAAATAATTAGTTGCTTTCAAACTAATTCCATCATGAGTAAAAACCCCTTTAGTATTAAGTATGTAAATACCGCCATTAGGGTTTGCTGCCATATCTATAATCTCGTTTTCAAGATTAAAAGTCGTCCATTTACTTTTATCATAGTAAAACAAAAGGTATTGGTAGCGATTTGTTGACCAAGAATATTGATAGTCCCACGCCCAAATATGCTGATTTTTATCCTTTACAATTTTTTCAACACTATTTTGTATATCTAGTGGGTGGTTTATTAATTTTAAACCATTGTCTTGTTTTATTTGAGTAAGTGAACTAAACTGGCTTACCCATAAGTCATCTCCTTCGCCTTGGGCTATGGTATATCCATAGTCGGTAATATCTATAACTTCTTCACCCGTATTCTTTAAGTATTGAATTTCAGCATTAAGAGGTTGAATCAAGATATTGTTTTTTGTATCTGATACAATTTTAGCAATAATATTGCTGGAAAGACTGTTTTTGGGTAATGGAAAATCTTTTAGATTACTGCCATCAAATAACCTTAGTTTATCATAACCTCCTAAAAGTAAATTTCCTCGAAAATCTTCATAAATATTAGCTGGATAAACGTTAGGAACTAATACAGAAAGTTTATCTCCATTTAATTGGTACAGTCCAGTATATATCCCAGATCCACCAGAGATTAAAACCTTATTCTCTTTGGTTAGGTAAAGAAACTCAGCAAATTGAAGAGGAATAAAAGTACAGGTTTTCGTGGAAATATTAAACTTATAAATCGCTTCATAATTTGTGAAGCAAATATTATCATCTTGGTCTATAACGGCATTGTTGTAAATATAGCTTTTAGGAAGAGAGCTATTACTATTATCATACTTTGTCCATTTATTTCCATCAAAAAACCAGAAAGATGTTCCAATACTTACCCAAAAATGCTCTTTAGAATCAACTAAAAGACTTTTATTGTTAAAATAACTTATTCCATTCTTCTCCCAGTCATAAGAAGTATACACAGAATCTTTTCCTACTTGAACAAACTTACTTGCTTTGTCATAACTTATCCATAAACTGCCATCTTTAGCATAAAACAAAAGAGGCTTATCTGTAATAATAGCCTTCCCTAAGCTTTGATTGTTTATCCAAACACTACCATCAAAAATAAATGTTTTGGAATCTTTACTTGAAAATTGATTATAATAACAAGCCCAAATATTCCCTTGAACATCCTTTGTAATAGAAGTAATAACACTATCTAATCCATTATTTTGATTGTAAGAAGCAAGAAGCTTATAATCTTTACCATAATGCAAAATACCACCGCTTGTTCCAATCCATAAGGTTGAATCTTGGGCTGCAAAAAAACAATTGGCTTGAGAAAACGAGCTATAAGCCTTCCACTGTTGGGCATGAGTAGTATGAAGACTGAAAGTGTAAAAAAAGAAGATAAGTGTTCGTAGGACTTTATTCATGAATGTATAGAGTTTAATTATTCCACAAAAATAGTGTTTATCTGTCTTATCTATACGATTCCAACTATTTATCTTAAACTAAAGCTAATTTCAACGATAAGCCAATTTTATAGTATTATGTCTTAACTTTGCGGTTTATTGCAATTATCATTAAAACATAGTACGTTACTATCGTATGAAAAAGAAAGTTGAAATTCTTGCTCCCGCCAAAAACCTTTATCAAGGGATGGCTGCCATCAATGCGGGTGCAGATGCTGTATATATGGGGGCTCATCAGTTTGGGGCTCGTTCTAATGCTACCAATTCGGTAGAAGATGTAGCAGAAATGGTGAAATATGCCCATTTGTTTAAGGCAAAAGTATTTGTAGTGATTAATACAATCTTGTACGATAACGAATTAGAGCAATGTAAAAAACTCATTTATGAATTGTACAATATTGGCGTTGATGCCTTGATTATTCAAGATATGGCAATCATGGAAATGGATTTACCGCCTATCGTGATTCATGCAAGTACGCAAGCCAATAACAGAGACGCCCAACACGTAAAATTCTTGCACGATGCGGGGATGAAGCGTGTCGTATTGGCAAGAGAATTGAACTTAGACCAAGTACGAGAAATCAGCGAAGCGACCGATGTTGAATTAGAATTCTTTGTTTCGGGAGCTTTGTGTGTAGCCTTTAGTGGTAATTGTTACATGAGCGTTGCCAATGGCGAACGCAGTGCCAATCGTGGTTCTTGTGCGCAAAACTGTCGTTTGCCATATCAGTTAATTGACGGAACTGGCAAAACTTTGATTGCTAACAGCCATTTATTATCGATTAAAGATTTAGATTTAAGTGACCAACTTCCGAATTTAATTGAGGCAGGCGTTACTTCATTCAAAATTGAAGGACGTTTAAAGGACATCGTTTACGTAAAAAATAATACTTCTTATTTGCGTCAAAGATTAGATAGTTTCTTGGAAGGAAACGAAAAATACGAAAAAGCTTCTTCGGGTAGAACTTTCTATAATTTTGAACCAGAAATGGATAGAAGTTTCAACCGTGGTTATACGGTATACTTCGTAAATAAACGCAAAGAGAAAATAGGTTCTTGGGAAAGTCCGAAATCGAAAGGACAATACATTGGTAAAGTATTGGAAATCAAAGCCAACGGATATGTTATCGAGAATTATGAGCTTTTGAACAATGGTGATGGATTGTATTTTGTGAATGAAAATGGTGAAGCAGATGGTGCACAAATCAACATCATGTTTAATAACATTGCTATCCCAAATACTTTTAAGCCATTAGCGGTTGGCACAGAGATTTATCGAAATTCTGATGCTGAATTCAACAAAATGGTTGAGAAGGAAAACAGTGCTGTGCGTAAAATTGGCGTTTCGTTGAGATTCACAGAAACTATCGATGGTTTTCAATTATTGGCTGTTGACGAAGACGGACATCAATCTGTACAAAGCTTCCAAACGACCAAAGAATTAGCCAAAAGTCAGGAGTCAGTAATTCCGAACATCAAAAAGAATTTGGCTAAAACAGGAAATACTCCTTTTATTGTCGATGAAATTGAGGTTGAACTATCAAGCAATTGGTTCTTACCAATTTCAAAAGTCAACGAAATTAGAAGAGAGGTTTTGGAACAGTTGGTTGACGTTCGTATTAAAGAATATCATCGAGAAGAATACCAAATCCAAAAGACCGACCACCCATATCCTGTGCAAAAACTTGATTTTATGTACAATGTGTCGAATAAAAAGGCGAGAGCTTTCTATAAAAGACATGGCGTAACCGAAATTGAAAAAGCTTTTGAATTGCAATGGGATCCAGGAAAAGCAAGAGTAATGACGACCAAATATTGCGTAAAATACGAATTAGGCAAATGTGCCAGATTCCAGCGTGATACAATGGGCGAAAAATTGGTTGAACCACTAACGCTAAAACATGGCGAAAATGAGTACAAATTGAAATTCAATTGCAAACCTTGCGAAATGGAAATTTGGGAAAAAGACGCAGAATTAGAGTTTGAAGATGAAGACGAACAATTGGGCTATGTTCCAAGAAAATATTAATCTAAAATAATAATTTCCGTAACACAAGTTTCCAACTTGTGTGTTTATGATAACAAGTTGGAAACTTGTGTTACGGAAAATTAAAGTATTAAACTACATCAAAACGGTCAAGATTCATTACTTTAGTCCAAGCTGCAACAAAATCCTTCACGAATTTTTCTTGAGAATCAGTGCAACCATAAACTTCTGCAATAGCTCTAAGTTCTGAGTTTGAACCAAAAATTAAATCTGCACGAGTACCTGTCCATTTAAGTTCGCCAGTAAAACGATTACGACCTTCAAATACATCTTGCGAGTCAGAAGCTGCTCTCCAAGTAGTACCCAAATCAAGTAAGTTCAAGAAGAAATCGTTTGTTAATGCTCCACTATTTTTGGTAAATACTCCATGTTGAGAATGGTCGAAATTTGTATCTAATACACGCATACCACCTACAAGTACTGTCATTTCAGGAACTGTAAGGGTTAATAATTGTGCTTTATCAACCAACATTTCTTCTTCTGAAATGGTATATTTTTTCTTTGTATAGTTACGGAAACCATCTGCATTTGGCTCAAGTACTGAGAATGAATCAACATCTGTTTGTTCTTGCGAAGCATCCGTGCGTCCTGCTGTAAACGGAACAGTAATTTCATAGCCAGCATTTTTTGCTGCTTGTTCGATTCCTGCACAACCGCCCAAAACGATAAGGTCTGCTAATGAAACTTTTTTCGCACCAGTTTGAATATCGTTAAATTCTCCTTGAATACTCTCAAGCGTTTGAAGTACTTTCGCCAGTTGAGTTGGATTGTTTACTGCCCAATCTTTTTGAGGTGCTAAACGAAGACGACCGCCGTTTGCTCCACCACGTTTATCAGAACCACGGAAAGTAGAAGCCGAAGCCCAAGCCGTTGATACTAATTCAGATACAGATAAACCAGAAGCTAAAATGTTTGCTTTCAAAGCCGTAACATCATCAGCATCAATCAATTCATGCGTAACTGCTGGAATTGGATCTTGCCAAATTAATTCTTCCGTTGGTACTTCATTGCCCAAGTAAAGTACTTTTGGTCCCATATCACGGTGTGTTAATTTAAACCATGCACGAGCAAATGCGTCAGCAAAAGCATCTGGATTTTCATGAAAACGTCTTGATATTGGTTCATAAATCGGATCCATTCTCAAAGCTATATCTGTTGTAAACATGATTGGAGTATGGCGTTTCGATGGGTCATGTGCATCAGGAACAGTACCAGCACCCATGCCATGTTTTGGAATCCATTGATGCGCACCCGCTGGGCTTTTCGTTAATTCCCATTCGTAACCGAATAAATTCCAGAAATAATTATTACTCCATTTTGTTGGGGTTGTCGTCCAAGCACCTTCCAAACCACTTGTAATGGTATAGCCTGCGTTTCCTGTACCATAAGTATTTTTCCAGCCTAAACCTTGTTCTTCGATGCTTGCAGCTGCAGGTTCTGGACCAACGTATTTACTTGGGTCAGCTGCACCATGAGCTTTACCAAATGTATGTCCGCCAGCTATTAAAGCAACAGTTTCTTCATCGTTCATCGCCATTCTACCAAATGTTTCACGAATATCACGAGCAGCTGCAAGTGGGTCTGGATTTCCATTTGGGCCTTCTGGATTTACATAAATAAGTCCCATTTGTACAGCTGCCAATGGATTTTCTAATTCACGGTCGCCAGAGTAACGTTTATCATCCAACCATTTTCCTTCAGTTCCCCAATAAATATCTTCTTCTGGTTCCCATACATCTTCACGTCCGCCACCGAAACCAAAAGTTTTAAAGCCCATTGATTCTAAAGCACAATTTCCTGCCAAAATCATTAAATCAGCCCAAGATATTTTTCTACCATATTTTTGTTTGATTGGCCAAAGTAACAAACGAGCTTTATCTAAGTTTCCATTATCTGGCCAGCTATTTAAAGGAGCAAAACGCTGAGTACCAGCACCTGCACCACCACGACCATCAGCGATACGATATGTACCTGCACTGTGCCAAGCCATACGAATAAAAAATGGGCCATAATGACCATAATCTGCTGGCCACCAATCTTGAGAGGTAGTCATCAGAGCGAAGATTTCTTGCTTCAAAACAGCTAAATCAAGCGATTTGAATTCCTCTGCATAGTTGAAATCACCACCCATTGGATTTGACAATGAAGAGTGTTGGCGAAGAATATTTAATCTTAACTGATTTGGCCACCAGTCTTGATTTCTTGTTCCGCCACCAGCACTTTGTTTAACTGGTGCTGCTGCTCCATGATGAAATGGGCATTTGGCTTCTCCATTAGAACCGTTGTGTGATGCGTTAGAAGATGAGTGTTGTTCCATTGTTTATTTTTTAATTAATATAATGATGATTTTAATACTTCAACTTTTAAACTTTAAGATATAAATAAAATATCAAAGATTATATATTAAATTTTTAATATTTATTCTTCAAAATTACAGGAAATAGGAATATAAATCAAATTGATAGTTTTTATATCATTATAGTAAAAAGCTATATATTGGCTTTTTTTGAAAAATGAAAATGTATAATGTTTCATTATAAGATTGCTAATCAGGAAGTTGATTGTATAGGTGTTTCAGTATTTTAACTGTTTTAATGCTTAAAAGGATAAGCGTGTTTCTTGATAATTTTTTCGCAAGAAGAATATAAGTAAAGTCTTTTGTGAAAAAATGCCACTGTATATTTTTTATAAAAGGTAAATGCTCTCTTTTTAAGCTAAATCGTTCTGTTCAGTACTTAAAATAATAATAGAACAGCTTGTATTATTAATGTTTTCTAGCATATATTTGTATTCAACTATGTTGAATTAAAGGAAACAATATAACATAAAGGTAAACAAAGTTGAAAATTATGGCAACAGAGGAATCAAATACAATGAATATCGGAGACCGCATTCGGATATTGAGGACGAATCAAAAAAGAACCTTACAAGAAGTAGCAGATGGCAGTGAATTGTCTAAAAGTATGATTTCTAAAATTGAAAATAACAAAACAGTACCTTCGGTAGCGGCATTGATTAAAATTGCTCATACTTTGGGAACTAATATTTCAAGCTTATTAGAAACCGAAGCTTTTTTAAATGCCATAGTCACGACCAAACAAAAAGCCGAGGACAATCTCAGACAAACAGAAAAAGGTTATTTCTTTTATCCTTTTGGGCAAGAATATCATCAGAAAAAAATGCAACCCATGTTGTTCGTCGCTCGAAAAGGAGAAGTAAAGCCACATCTTTTGCAGCATGAAGGCGAAGAGTTTATTTATATTATCAGTGGGGAAATGAAAATGACGGTTGGCGAGATTGATTACCATTTGAAAACAGGCGATAGTCTATATTTCAATTGTTTGCAGAAACATGGGATTATGCCAATTTCTGATGAAGTACATTATTTAGATATTTTCGTTTAGTCCAAAAATTAACATTTTTAAATTAATAAAATGCTCTTGAAAAAAACATCATTATGGCTGTTGTTGGCAGCCCAATTTGTAGCAATGTCTGTTCCATTATTTGCGCAAGAACAAAACCTTGTGTCAATTCAGGTCGATTTGTCTAAAACGAAAGCACCCATGAAACCAATATGGGCTTGGTTTGGTTACGATGAACCCAATTATACTTATATGAAAGATGGTAAAAAATTGCTGACTGAAATCTCACAATTAAGTAAAGTACCAGTTTATGTAAGAGTACACAGCTTATTGGTAACGGGTGATGGAACGGCTGCTTTGAAGTGGGGTTCTACGAATGCTTATACCGAAGATGCCAATGGCAATCCTATTTACGATTGGACTATCGTTGATAAAATTTTTGATACTTTTATCGAACGTGGCATGAAACCTATCGCTCAAATTGGCTTTATGCCAGAAGCACTTTCAAGTCACCCAACGCCATATCGTCATTACTGGAAACCAGGAGATAACTATAACGACATCTATACAGGTTGGGCATATCCACCAAAAGATTATAATAAATGGGCTGAGCTTGTTTATCAATGGGTAAAACATTCTGTGGCGAAATACGGACAAAAAGAAGTAGAAAGCTGGTATTGGGAACTTTGGAATGAGCCGAATATTGGTTACTGGAAAGGTACAACCGAGGAGTACATAAAATTGTACGATTACTCGGCAGACGCTGTGAAGCGTGCTTTACCAAGTGCCAAAATCGGCGGACCAGAAGTAACTGGACCATCTTGGGATAAGTCTGCGACTTTTTTAAAGACTTTTTTAGATCATGTAACTAAAGGTAAAAACTATGTAACTGGCAAAACGGGTTCTCCAATTGATTTTATTACTTATCATGCCAAAGGTGGACCAAAAGTAGTTGACGGACATGTACAAATGAACATGGGTACACAACTTCGTGACCTTGACAAAGGCTTTGAAATTGTGGCATCATATCCAAGTTTAAAGAAATTACCGATTATCATCGGAGAATCAGACCCAGAAGGTTGTGCTGCTTGTTCAGAAGATTTACATCCGCAAAATGCTTACCGTAACGGAACAATGTATTCTAGTTATACAGCCGCTTCATTTGCTAGAAAATACGAATTGGCAGAAGCTAGAGGTGTAAATTTACTTGGTGCTGTTTCTTGGTCATTTGAATTTGAAGATCAAGCGTGGTTTCGTGGTTTCAGAGATTTAGCGACTAATGGCGTTGATAAACCTGTACTAAATGTATTTCGTATGTTTGGAATGATGGAAGGAAATCGTGTAGAAGTAAAGCAAAATTTGGCTTATGATTTCAAAAAAGTTAGAGACCAAAGTATAAGAGAGGCTGCCGACATCAATGCTTTGGCTTCAAAAAGTACAAACTCAGCAGGAGTAATGGTATGGAATTATCATGACGATAATGTGCCTGCTCCAGATGCTCCAGTGGAAATATCAATAAAAGGATTACCAACTGGCAAAGTAGCCTTATTACATTACCGTATTGATAAAGAAAATAGCAATGCTTATGAAGTTTGGAAAGCGATGGGTTCACCTAAACAGCCTACCGCAGAACAGATTACGATACTCGAAAAAGCTGGACAATTACAATTACTTACTTCGCCAGAATGGATAACGCCTAAAAATGGCGAAACCCAAATCAAAATGAAACTTCCTAGACAAGGAGTATCGTTTTTACATTTTAAATGGTAAAAAAAATATTGCTTTTCATTTCTTACTCGTTCGACTTGTTCTTGAAGGGCAAGTCGAACTTTGTTTTATACCTCATGATTTGTTCAAAATCAATGTTAGGTACTTTCTTTTCAAAAAGCCAGTCCATTTACACCTAAATCATCAACAATTTTATTGAAAGATAAAGTAAAATATTGCCGAATGGGTCTTCTAAAAAAACACAAAAAACGCATCAAAACCCTAAAAACAAGAATAAATACTATTTATTATTAGAAAATAATTATTATAATTTTTTTTTAATTAGATTTGTCAATTAGAAATGAAGTGTAATTTAGGCAAGATGGTTCTCATTAAAGATTTAAAAGGTGTTTTTATTGAGTATTTTCCCCAATTATTCTCCTTGTTTTTTATATCTGTACAATTAAATATATCAGTTTTGAGTAACTATTTCTCCTCCAACTGAAGCTTTAAATGAAAGCGTAGTTACTATTAATGAAGATTTATCAGCAAAATATTCCATTAAATGAAGGCTCTTTAGATGCCAATGCGATTACGCTTTGGTTAAAAATCAAAAGTGGTGATGAAACTGCTTTTGAAGCACTAATGCTTGATTTTTATAAAGTACTTTTTAATTATGGAATTCGATTAGTACCTGATGAAGATTATATCAAAGACTGTATTCAAGATGTTTTTATGGAAATTTGGCTTCGTCGTGCTACACTTGGCGAAACAGATTTTGTGAAATATTATCTGTTGAAATCACTTAGAAGAAGAATTTTCAGAGAGTATAAAAAGTGGTTTGCTCAACATGAAGAAGCTTCGGATGATTATCATTTTATGGTAGATTTTTCGGTGGAAACTCAACTGATAGAACAAGAGCATTCAAGCGAGCAAATCGGAAAAATGGAAATGCTTTTGAATAAATTGCCGAAAAGACAAAAGGAAGCTGTTTACTTAAAATTCTACCAAAACCTGAGTAACGAACAAATTGCTGAAGTACTTGGCGTGAACCGTCAGTCGGTTTATAATTTATTATACGAAGCCCTCCGTAAACTCAGAACAGAATGGCCAAACGAGTATGTAAATTGCATTTTACTACTTTTTGCTTGGCGTGTTATATAATTTCATTTTAAAATTATATATTTTTTTGCACTTCAAAAAGCTTCATTTTTTTTGTATAATTATTTGATTACAAGTTAGTTGCAAGATAGATGTAAACTATTAATAAACATTTAATTATATTTTTTTATAAAATTTTATAATTATTACAGTAGATACCAATAGCTACTTGCATATTATCAATAAAGCGTATGTGTTGAGTTTGATAATATGGAAATGAAAGAATATCATAATTTTGAAATAGAAGATTTTTTGCTGGATGAGTATTTCTTGCAATGGGTAAAAAAACCCAATGCAGAAAATAATGCTTTTTGGGAGGCTTGGCTAATAGCCAATCCGTCTAAAGAACGCATATTTCATGAAGCTAAAAGTTTGATTTTAGCTATCAAAGTAAAACCGTTTAAAGAAATCTCATCTTCAAAGGTTGAAAGCCATGTGAAAGTAATGATGGATGAGATTCAGCAAATTGATTTACAAGAAAAAAGTAAAACAAAAACTAAAAGATTACCTTGGTCAAATTGGATTAAAATTGCCGCAGTATTAACTATTGGTTTAGGGCTTTCTTGGCTGTTTTTCCAAAAGTATAATAAAGTAAGTAATTCTGAGCCAATGTATGAAGCAATGGTGGCATCTTCTAAAATACAATTAATTGAAAAAATTAATGAGGATGAAAAACCTTTATTGGTAAAACTGAGTGATGGAAGTAAAATTACACTTTATCAAAATAGTAGAGTAAGTTATCCAGCAAAATTTGAAACAGATAAAAGAGAGGTGTATTTAACGGGCGATGCTTTTTTTAACATTGCAAAAAATCCTAATAAGCCTTTTTTAGTACATGCAGGAGAGATTGTCACCAGAGTATTAGGAACAAGTTTTTTTGTGAAAGCACCTAACAAAGAAACCAATGTACAAGTTGAAGTAATGACAGGTAAAGTTTCCGTTTTTGAGAAAAATACGCAACCAAACAGTGGGGTTGTACTGTCTCCAAATCATAAAGTTACTTTTTATGAAGGACAACATCATTTTGTGACGGGTTTGATTGATAATCCTCAACCACAAATTGCTGCTGAGCAAGACAATGCAAATCTTTTTGAATTTCATGATACGCCACTTTCGGAAGTATTAGAAAAAATTTCAATGATTTACGGCATTCGTATTGAAGTAGAAAATGAAAAATTATACGATTGTCCGTTTACGGCAGACATCAGAAAACAGCCATTGCATACACAATTAGAAATTATTTGTACGGCAATTAATGGAAATTATGAAATCAAGGGAACAGTAATCCTCATCAATGGACAAGGCTGTGACTCTCTTTAATTTTAATTAATATTTTCAATCCAAAACAATAATCAAATAAATCCCCAATAAATAACCGATATGAAAAAGTAAACATCAATAAAAATGAAAAAAGGTCTAGCAATGTTCGCACCATTGCCAAACCTTAGGAATTACCTACGCTCTGAGAGAGCGATGGGCAAATATTGTCATGCTAAAAATGTGAAAAATTAACAAAACAGTCCAAATTATGAAAAAAAATCGACAAAACAGTAGGATGCTACTGATTGCTATGAAAATTTCGGTAATACAAATTGCCTTGGCGATGGTCTTTACAAGTTTTTCTTATGGCTTTGATACCAAGGCACAAGAATTCATGAATAAATCCATTACAATAAAAGCAGTAAACATAAAACTTAGAGACGTGCTTGAGAAGATTGAACAGCAGGCTCAAGTGAAATTTGTGTACAGTTCAAAGGCAATTAAAGCAGACAGAAAGTTAAATATTACTTCTTCAGAACAACGTTTATCAGAAGTATTAGAAGCACTTTTGAAACCTATGAATGTAGGTTATAAAGTATTGGGCGGACAAATTATTTTAAATGCCAATCCCTCGCTTTCGGTTTCGTTTATTAATGAAGACCCCATTACTTCTGACATTTTAGTAAAGGAAGAACGTACCATTACTGGAAAAGTAGTTGATTCGGAAAAAGGAGAACCTTTGCCAGGTGTAAATATTAGCATCAAAGGAACTCAAAGAGGAACATCAACAGATAGCAATGGTAAGTATTCTATTACCGTACCAGATGATGCTGAAGCCTTGGTTTTTAGCTTTGTAGGTTACGACAGACAAGAGCAAATTATCGGAAAGCGTATAGTTGTTGACGTTAGCATGAAAGTGGATGTTCGCTCATTGGAAGAAGTAGTGGTTGTAGGTTATGGTACACAGAAAAAAGTAACTTTAACGGGTTCGGTTTCTGAAGTAAAAGGGTCTGAAATTGTGAAAAGTCCACAGCCCAATTTATCAAACTCTTTGGCTGGTCGTTTTTCTGGTTTTGTGGCAAACAACAGAGGCGGAGAACCTGGTTATGACGGTTCAAGCTATACGGTAAGAGGTTTTGCTTCAACGGGAAATAATGATGTATTGATTGTAGTGGATGGAGTACCCGGACAAATTGGTGGTTTAGAGCGTTTAGACCCAAATGACGTAGAAAGTATTTCAATTTTGAAAGATGCTTCGGCGGCTGTTTATGGAAGTAGAGCGGCAAACGGAGTAATCCTTGTAACGACTAAAAAAGGAGGAAAAGGGAAACCAACGATTTCATACAGCTTTAATCAAGGGTTGAGTTCACCTACTCGTTTACCAAAATTGGCTGATGCAGCTACTTATGCAACCATTCTGAACGAAATTGATTATTACAATAATCCAGCAGGTGGAATGAATCAGCATTATAGTGCAGATGAAATCACTAAATTTGGTAATGGTTCAGACCCAATTAATTACCCAAATACCAACTGGCAAAAAGAAACATTGAAAAGTGTTGCTTTACAAAATCAGCACAGTTTAAGTATCAATGGTGGAACGGATAACACTAAATATTATTTATCACTTGGAACAATTTACCAAGATGGTTTATACAGAAATGGCGTTACGCAGTACAAACAGTATAATTTCAGATCGAACGTTGAAGCTAATATTACGGATAATTTCAAAGTAAGTTTATCATTGGCGGGTCGTCAGGAAGACAGACAATATCCAACGTCAAGTGCTGGAAATGTTTTCCGTTCTATTTATAGAGCTTATCCAACCGTTGTTTCGGTATATCCAAATGGCTTGCCATCAACAGGTGTTGAAAATAATAACCCAGTAGTTTTAGGTACTTCAGCAGGCGGAATTAATTCGAACCCAACTACTGTTTTTAATGGTATTTTAAGAGCAAGTTATAAACTTCCTTTTGTAAAAGGAGTAAGTATCGACGGTTTCTATTCAGCTGATAGATCTTATAATTTCTCAAAATCATTCAGTACTCCGTATCCTTTATATTCTTATGACAAAAACAATAACGTTTATAATAGAGTAATTACAGGTGGTTCTGCTGGTGCTGCAACTTTGAGCCAAGATGAAACAAATACTTCTTCGATGGTTCAAAATATCAAATTGAATTATGAATTACATGCTGGTAAACACAATCTTTCTACGTTTGTAGCTTACGAGCAAAGTAAAAATTCACAACAAAGATTTGGTGCTTCAAGAATCAATTATCCTACTGTTTCAACGCCTGAATTATCGCAAGGTGGTGCAGCTGCAACCGACAAAAACAATTATGGAAGTAGCTACAACTTTACTAGAAAAAGTTATATCAGTAGAATCGCTTATAATTTCAATGAAAAATATCTTACAGAGGTGCAGATGCGTGTTGATGGTTCTTCAATTTTCCCTGAAGGAAAACAATATGGTTTCTTCCCTTCGGTATCGGTAGGTTGGAGAGTTTCTGAAGAGCCTTGGTTTAAAACTGATAAAGTAAATGATTTAAAACTAAGAGCTTCTTATGGTTCGTTAGGAAATGATAACGTTGGTCAGTTCCAATATTATAACAATTACTCGTTCAGTAATAATTACGTGATTGGTGCGAATACAATTCATCCAGGGATTGATTTGACGAAATTAGCTAACCCAGATATTACTTGGGAAACAGCGAAAAAGATGGATTTAGGATTGAATACAACGTTTTTCAAAAATATCTCTTTAGAATTTATCTATTTCCAACAACAACGTTCAAATATTCTTGCTACCAGAAATGCTTCGATTCCTAACGTATCAGGAATTGTAAACCCTTATGGTTCAGGAACTTTAGTACCTGACGAGAACATCGGTAAAGTAAACAACAGTGGTTTTGAAACAAGTTTGGGTTATAGCCATGCTGGTGAATTCAGATATAACATTTCAGCTAATTTTACTTATGCTAAAAGTAAAGTAATTTTTATTGACGAAGCTGCGGGTGCTTTGGATTATCAACGTCAGACTGGTCGCCCACTTTATACTTATCAATTGTATAAATCAATCGGTATTTTCAGAACTCAAGCTGAGTTAGATTCTTATCCTCACGTTGCGGGAGCGCAATTGGGAGATTTAATTTTGGAAGATTATAACAAAGACGGAAAAATTACGGCTGATGACCAAACCAGAACCGAATACGGCAACGTACCACAAATTACTTATGGTGTAGTGTTTAATGCAGGATATAAAAACTTCGATTTTTCTTGTGTTGTTTCTGGACAAACGAACGTAAGTCAATACGTTTTGCCTGAATCTGGACAAGTAGGAAATTTCTACAGTAGTTGGGCTGATAACCGTTGGAGTCCATCGAATCCAAATGGTACTTATCCACGTGTAGATACTAGAGCTTCATCATCTATCAATGGTGGTTTATACAATAATACTTTCTGGTTGAATGATGCCTCTTTTGTTCGTTTGAAAAATGTTGAGATTGGATTTACGCTTCCAAAAACATTGTTAAGTTCGATAAAATTACAACAAGTACGTATTTATGCGAATGCTTTCAACTTGCTGACACTTACAGGCGTAAAAGATTATGACCCTGAAGGAAACAGTAGCAGTGGACAGTTCTATCCACAACAGAGAATTATCAATCTCGGTGTAAATGTTAAGTTTTAATATTTAAAATTATCGACCATGAAATCAAAAAGAATAATATCAATATTTGTCATTGCCACAGGGATTTTCCTGTCTGTAAATGCTTGTAAAAATGATTTTCTGAATGTAGTACCAACCGATAGAGTATCTGATGCGTCTATTCTTTCAGATTCCTCATTGTTTGAATCTTATGTTATTAACCGTTATGTTGGTGTGCGACTTACCGAAAAAGAAGCCGAAGGTACTCCTCCGGGTTTTGGTAGAGGTTTTGAATATGCCTTATGGTCTTCATTGACCGACGAGTCTATCTACAATAATGATGATAATACTTGGTTAGTACAAAGAGGACAATTAGCACCAGAAAACACTGGAATTGCGGGTACAATTTGGGGAAGAAGTTACCGTGGTATTCGTGATATTAATTATGCTTTATCAAACCTTGATAAAGTACCGATGAGTGCTACTCAGAAAAATAGATTGAAAGGTGAATTGAAGTTTTTAAGAGCTTTCCGTTATCAAGATCTTATCCGTAATTATGGCGGTGTGGTTTTGATGAAAGATCAAGTACTTGAATTAGGACAAGATTTAGCCAATGCTGACATTTATACGAAATCATCTATCAAAGATTGTATTGATTACGTTGTAGCTGAATTAGATGAAGCAAGTACGCTTTTACCAAGAGATAATGGTAATAATTGGCAGTTGGGAAGAGCTACAAAAGGAGCTGCATTGGCTTTAAAAGCTCGTTTGTTATTGTACGCAGCGAGTCCATTGTATAATAGTGGCAACTGGCAAGCTGCTGCAAAAGCAGCCAAAGACGTAATGGATATGGGTAAATATAGCCTTTATACAAATGGTTATGATAAGCTATTTTTAACGGCAGAAAATAATCCAGAAATCATTTTTGAAAGATTATATACGCAAGGCGCTCGTCACGTATGTTTAGAAATTTCAAATGCACCAAATAGCTACGGCGGTTGGGGTGGAAACGTGCCTTTACAAAACATGGTAGATGCTTACGAAATGAACAATGGTAAACCGATTACTGAACCAACTTCTGGTTATAATAGTCAAGACCCATATACCAATCGTGACCCACGTTTTTATATGACGATTCTTTATAATAACGCTTCTTACAGAACAAATACTGTTCAATCGTATTTACCAGGGGGAAAAGACAGTAAAGATGGGCCATCAAACTGGAATACTTCTAAGACTGGTTATTATTTAAAGAAATTCATGAATGATAATTTGCCGATTGATAACCCTTGGGATGTTGCAGGTACTCAGCCTTGGATTTACTTCAGATATGCTGAAATTCTGTTAAACTACGCAGAAGCACAAAACGAAGCGGTTGGGCCAGACCAAAGTGTTTACGATGCCGTTAATGCTATCAGAAAAAGACCAAGTGTAAATATGCCAGCACTTCAAACAGGTTTAACACAAGCGCAAATGCGTGAAGTAATCCGTCGTGAACGTCAAGTAGAATTAGCTTTTGAAGAACACCGCTATTATGATGTTCGTCGTTGGAAAATTGCCAATGTTACTGAAAATGTTCCTGCTTATGGTATTGAAGTAGTAAGAAATGGGAACACGCTTACTTACAATAGAAAAGAAGCCTTATCGGGTCGTCATTTTGAAGAGAAACATAATTTCTTGCCAATTCCAAGAGCAGAAATTCAAGCTTCGAATGGAAAATTAACACAAACGAGCGGTTATTAATCTTAGAACCCTTTCATTTAAATTCAATTGAATGAAAGGGTTTCTTTTTATATTGGAATCTCATTCTATCTTTTCATTCAAACAAACATACCTCGAAAACATGATAAGAACATCCTTTAAAGTAAGCAAGTCTTTTTTGCTGAGAAGATGGCTAATGGCTTATACTTTTCTGTTTTTACTTTTTAGCTGTACAAAAGCACAAGTAGTGCCAGATAATGTACAAACTCCTACAAACAAACAAGTAAACATTAGCATTGACGCTGCAAAAACCTTTCAAACCATTGAACATTTTGGGGCTTCGGATGCGTGGTCTTGTCAATTTGTTGGGAACTGGCCTGAAAGTAAAAAAAATGGTATTGCAGATTTATTATTCAGTCAGGATACAACTGCCAACGGACAGCCAAAAGGAGTAGGTTTATCGTTATGGCGATTTAATATTGGAGCAGGAAGTGCCGCTGTTGGCGACGATAGTGGTATCAGAGATGAGTGGAGAAGAGTAGAATCTTTTTTGGATAATGATGGAAGTTATCATTGGGATAGACAGGCTGGACAAATTTGGTTTCTGAATGCTGCTAAACAAAGAAATGTAAAAAACTTTTTAGCGTTTACCAATTCACCACCGATTCAATTTACTGTCAATAAAAAAGCGTATGCAAGTAACGGTAAGTCGAACCTAAGTGCTGATAAATTTGATACTTTTGCTGATTTTTTGGCAACTGTTATCAAAGGAGTGAAAGATAAAACTGGAATCCTGTTTAACTACGTAAGTCCAGTAAACGAGCCACAATGGGAGTGGAGCGATGGCGGACAAGAAGGTACTCCTTTTAACAATACAGAAATTGCAGGTATTACTCGTTCGTTGAGTGCTAGTTTATTAAAAGCGAATCTTTCCACTAAAATTAATATTGCAGAAGCGGGAGAATTAAACTTTTTATATGCGAAAGATAATCTAGTGAAGGGTTATCAAATCACAGATTTTTTTGAAGCAAGTTCTTCAAATTATGTGGGAAATTTACCGAATCTTGAAAAAGCTATTTCGGGTCATAGTTATTTTACAAGTTCTCCTTTTATACAAGCTCGTGATAAAAGAAAGTTGTTATCTGAAAGTGTTGCGACGATTCCTAACCTAAAATACTGGATGTCGGAATATTGTATTTTGGGTGATAATGCTGGTGAAATGGATGGCAATAAAAAAGACCTTGGGATAGACCCAGCCTTGTATGTTGCCAGAACCATTCACAACGATTTAGTGAATGGTAATGCTACGGCATGGCATTGGTGGTTATCAATTTCTCCTTATGATTATAAAGACGGATTGATTTATATTGACAAAAATAAAACAGACGGAAACTTTAGTGCCAGTAAAATGCTTTGGGCTTTCGGTAATTTTAGTCGTTTTGTTCGTCCGAATGCAGAACGCATTGCTACAACGGTTGAAAATGAAAATACTCAGAATAATTTATTCCAAGTTTCATCTTACAAAGACCTTGCTCAAAAACAATTGATTACCGTTGTTATCAACTCAGATATTAATCCTGTTGATGTGAATCTTACACTTTCAAATGTGAAAGTAAGTACAGTAAAAGCTTATATTACTTCTAAAGATGCAGATTTAAAGCCTTTGCCATCTACTTCTACTAAACAAAAGATTACAGTTCCAGCCCGTTCAATTATTACTTTGGTTGGAAATTTAGAGTAAGTATTAAATAAAATTGGATAATAATATTAAAAGCATGTCATTCTTGATGACATGCTTTTTTGCTTTCAAACCTTAAATAAGATTTCCTTTGATATAGTCGTAACTCATTTTAATACTTTCAAATTTGTCCTCTCTATAAATTTGGTCTTGTTCAACAAAAATATATTCAAGGTCTTTGTTATGAGCGAAAATCTCTTTGAAATTCACTGCACCTGTTCCTACTTCTGTAAATTTTACTTCACGTAAAGTATCAAAAATACCTTTTTTGTTCGCATCAGGATACACCGCTTTGGCAAATTGCTTGTCGATGTCCTTTACATGCCACATCACGAAACGTTTTGGATATTTTTTGAACAATTCAACGGGATTTTTGCCTGCTTTTACTGTCCAAAATAAATCTAATTCAAAACTCAATAAAGCTGGGTCGGTTTCTTCTAGCAATACATCATAGCCTGATTTATTATCTTGCAATACTTTGAATTCCCAGAAGTGATTGTGATAACCTAATTGTAAACCTGCTTTATGACAAAGTTCTCCAGCTTTGTTAAATTGCGTTGCCATAAACTTATAATCGTCCAAAGTCATTTTGTCGATTAAACCAAACGGAGGTACTGGCACAACTAAATATTTTTGACCTAAAGCAACTGCAAGTTCAATTTGAGTTTTTAGTGCATCATCCTTTCCGTTGTTGGGCGTAAGGAAATCATTCAACTGATAATGCCCACTGTGGCTTACTAAGTTATTATCCGATAATAATTGTTTTAACTCAGTCGCTTTTAAATTCCAGAATAAATCTTTGCTTGCATCACCTGTGTAATTAAAAAAAGTTTCAACATGGTTGAAGCCAATTTTTGATACTTTACTGATAGTTCCTTTCACATCTTTCGCTAATTCTTCACGAAGCGTATATAATTGCAAGCCGATTTGCTTAGGCTTTGCAAAGGAACGTGCAGCGAGCAAATCTGATTGTGCCATCAGTAAGCCAGCACTTGCCAATCCCATCTTCTTGAGAAAGTCTCTTCTTTGGTTCATGTAATTATCGGATTAATAGTAATAAAATGTATTATTGTGTTTTTGATTGATTGTCGTTTTGTTAATAAAAACATCGCTAATGGATGCCTATGGATATTATTTTATCATTATGATACAATAGTACAAAAAAATATTTTATCACCAAAATATTTAATATTTTTATTGAAATAATGATAATTGTTATTGAACGGAGGGGAAAGTAATTGAATGAGAGTAAACCAGTCAGTAAAACTATTTTTGTTGGTTTTTTCTTATAAATGGATATTTTACCTGATCCCAAAACTTTTTAGGAAAGGTATTAATTTTAGGAAAGCCCAATTTCAGGTTACTATCTTGGTAAGGAATTTTAGCATAGCCGAATATGTAATCCCAAATACTGAGTGTAATGCCAAAATTGACGCCATTTGGATAACCTTCTGGCAATTCTTCTGCATGATGCCACAAGTGCATTTGCGGGCTATTCAAAATATATTTGAATGGCCCTAAAGGCAAATAAATATTGGCATGATTGAGATGCCCAATTGTCAACGTAAATAAATGGACGATGATAAAATCATCAATGCCAAAACCAATCATTGCCAAAGGAATATATTCTAGACTTCTGTAAGTAATGGTTTCCATCCAATGATAGCGAAGATGAGCTGCAAAACCCATTTCTTCAACGCTATGGTGTACTTTATGAAATTCCCAAAGCAAAGGAACACGGTGTAATAATCGATGAATATTCCATTGCACAAAGTCCCTGACAACCAATAAAATCAACAATTGTATCCAATAGGGGAGACTTCCTACCTGAATAGCGACAAGATTTTGGATGCCAAAAAGCCCTAAAAAATCTTTGAAAGCCAGAACCGCTATATCAGAAACAGCGTTATAGACAACCAACGAAAACAAGAAAAAATTGAAGAACATATAGAACACATCCAACCAAAAATCATGTCGGATTCTTGCCTGTTGTTTTCGCCAAGGAAAAACAATTTCCAATGTCCAAACAAAAAAAGAAATAGCAATGAGCCAATAAAAGTAATTATGCCAGTTTGGATGTAAAATTTCGTTCAAAACGTACATGAAGTAATTGGCATATCCCATGTAAAAGGCTTCAAAGTATTTTTCCATTAACCGTTAATTGTTATTTTTTGAGAACGAATAACTAAGCTTGGTGTGACAATTGATTGACGATTTGTGTTAATTGTTGTTTTTGTACTACACCCGATTGTCTCCAAACAATTTTTCCATTCTTAAATAAAATCAAGGTTGGTACACCCTGAATACGATAAGTTGCTGCGGTACTTGGACTTTTATCTACGTCGATTTTCAAAACTCTCACTCTGTCGCCCATTTGGCTAGCAAAGTCTTTTAAAATTGGCGACATTGTTTTACAAGGGCCACACCATTCAGCAAAGAAATCTACCAAAACAGGTGTCGAACCTTGAATTATTTCTGAAAAGCTTTCTTTCTTTTCCATTTTCTTAAAACTATTTAATTTCTTCAAAATCTACCGTTTCAGTCGCTGAATTTCGATGGTTATTTTTGGGTTTTACTTCGCAGGCTCCCATCGGGCAACCAGTATTCATGACGGATTGATATATAAAAAAACCACCCAATAACGCTAATAAAGTTTGATGTTCCCTGACTGATTCTACGATGATGTAGATTCCCATCAACAGACGGATTATTCTCAAAGCACTCCAATTTTTAAATATATTTTCCATCGTTATAATCTTAAAATGTACTATTCATGATGCCACCCGAAAGATTGTATAGTTTTTTAAAACCCAAATCTGCCATCAATTTACAGGCCTGTCCGCTTCTATTTCCACTTCTGCAATACACAAAATAAGTTTTGTCTATATCCATTTTAGCAATTTCCTGTTTGAAAGTTCCACCAATCAAATCAAGATTTACTGCACCACTGATAGCACCTTGCTTATACTCTTCTTTGGTTCTAACATCTAAAATTACACCATTGGGATGCTCATTAAATAATTTTTTAAAAGTATCCGCAGATACATTTTCGTAGCTCTTTTTTACATTAAAAAAATCAAACATTTTCATAAATTTTCTTTGTTTATAAATTGATGCTACAAATGTCAGTTTTTATAATACAACAAACCGTGATAAATGTTACATAGAAACCTGTATTTTAACAGAGTTCTACTTTATTTCTCGAAAGCTTTACTTTTCCAAGCTTTTCTAATTGCTTTAAAAGCCTAGAAATCACTTCCCTAGAAGTTGCAAGTTCATTCGCTAGTTCTTCATGAGTAATGTTAAAAATGTTATTTCCGCTTTGTTTCGCTTTTCTTTGAAGAAGCTTGATGAGGCGTTCGTCTAGTTTATGAAACACAACATCGTCAATAACATTCAGTAAATCTTCAAATCTTTTTTGATAGGTAGCAAAAACAAAATGCTTCCAAGAGGAATATTTAGTAATCCATTCTTCAATTTTATCGACAGGGACACTGATTAAGGTCGTTTTTTCTTCGGCTATAGCCGTGATTTCACTTACTTTTCGGTCAAGACAACAAGTAAGAGAAAGCGCACATGAATCCATTCCACCCAAATAATATAGAAGTGCTTCACGTCCTTGACTATCATTTCTAAGAATTTTGATGGAACCTTGCAAAATAATTGGCACAGAACGAATATATCCACCCGGACGTATCAAGACAAACCCCTCTTCAACCGTCATGAAATTACCAGTTAGAGCCAACTCCTTGAGTAACTCACTTTCAAAAACATTTCCAAACGTTTCTTGAAGAAATTTTAAATCGATTTGCATAACTAATGTTGGGTGAAAGTAATAAGACGCTAAAGATATTACAATGAATTGTTTTTTAGCGGATAATTGTGGAGAAATTAGGTATCTTTATTTATGTAAATACAATAGTGAATGTAATTGACATTCATTTTTTACAAATTGTTTTTATATTCTATTATACACTATTGCGAAAGTATTTTGCTCTTAAAATTCTTTCTAATTTCCCCAAGTACTTCGTATGCTCTCATGAAAATAATAGTATTAAATATTCTATTTTTGGGGATTTCCTTTTATCAAACTGGATGGACGAATAGTAATCTTTTATTTAGAGACAATATAATAGTAGGTATCAATCATAACGATATATTTGAAAATACAGATTCTACTTCTGAAGTATTTAAGGGCTACAATAAGCTTAGACATTTTTTAGGAACGAACGCCAGTAAAACCATTATACAAGCTGAACAGGTTACTCCATTTCTTCTTTATCCATTTAAACATGATGGAGATACCTTTGCTGGTTATACTGTCCGAAAAAAAGGAGTATCGCTTACACAAAATGAAGTAATTAGTTTGAAGGAAATAATTTGTTCTGATAGAAATTACGCTTTTGATAACTTGATGAAAAATTGCACGTTTACACCAATTCTAGGATTAGAGTTTAAAAAAGGTACTCAAATAGTTCAAGTATTAATTTGTTTGGATTGTGATGTTTGGCGTTTTGTAGGAAATGATTTGAATAAAGAAGAAGATTTTGATGTTGCCCACGGACTTATAATAAATTATCTAAGACAAATGTTTCCAACGGATACTATTGTAAAACAAATACATTGAAATAGAAAGAAATTTTTATGAAAAGAAGAATGTTCCTTTCGAAGTTATCGGGGTTAGGGTTATTTACTTTTTTGAGTAAACCGAAAGACTGTGTACAAATTGAGAAACCAATTTTAAATGTGTTACTAGCAGTTGATTTAAGCCAAGAAAGTAGAAAAAAGGATAGATTAGCTGATCTTAGAGCAATGGAATTCTTTTTCCGATCTAAAGGGGAAATGGCAGGGATGAACGTTCAAGTTCATACTTTTTTAAATGCAAGTTTTACGCCAACACATTTGATTGAAGCTATTAATAAAATAGGAGATATTACTAAAAATCAACCACAAAATAGTGGAATTGCCTTTTATTTTTCTGGACATGGTGCAAATTTTGGAGATGAAATTTTTCCACGATTTTCGTTTGGAAGCGAAGTACTAGCCATGAATAAACTTAACGCAATGATTGGAGCTTGTAATCCTAGATTAAGGTTTATCCTTGCAGATTGTTGCAATAATTTTATTCAAGGTATGTCGCAGATTCCTAATACTGCCAACCCAACAGATGAAGATTTAGTTAAAAAACTATTTTGGGATTTTGGAGCTTCTAATGTTAGAAAGACAATATTAATTTGTGCTGCAGAGCGAGGAGAATATTCATACAGTGTGGAGTCTGGCAGTATTTTTCAGCAAATGTTTAGGAAAGCCTTTTATGAGTGTACTTCTAACGATAATATTAGTGCTAGTTGGGAGCAAATTAAAAATAGGACAATGAAGGAGGTAAAGAGAATTTTAGATAGACAATCTAAAACCACAGGTGTTAGTTATGGCCAGGCACCTATTTTCAAAATCATCTCTACCTCAGACATTTGAGCAATACATACATCAATTCAATTAAACACTACAGTAAAATCATTGTCTATTTTTTAGAATTTCAATTCTTTTAGTTTTTGTATTGGTTTTGGGTGTAGGTGTTGATACACTCATTGTACTAGCTGGAATCAGTTTTGGAATTGCTTGCATCAAAAAATCTTTTGCAATTAATTCGCAATTATTGAAGGAATTTCCACCTACAGGCAAATCTTTGTTTATGTAACCTTCTGTTTTAATATTTAAAGTAAATTCATCATAAGTTGGTAAAACAACAGTATATCTACCATCTGAAATATTTGTTTCGAAAGTAGCGAATATCTCATTAGGAGATGTTTTCGCTATTACGTCAATTTTAGCATGAAGCGGGGTTTGAGAAAGAGAATCTAATACAAAACCTTGTATGACAGCATTTTTTTGTGGTTTATATTCTTCAGGAATTACTGAAGAATATATATCTCCATCAGAAACAAAGTAGAGTATATCGCCGCACGGATTAATCGTAACAAACTTATCATCTTTTCTTGAGTTGATAAACTTCAAATTAACAGGTTCTAGCCAAGTCCCGTCGTCTTGTAATACAGACTTATATACATCGAAATCGCCTTTACTTTCTTTTCTGATTGACGAAAAAAATAGTGTTTTACCATCAGCATGAATCCTTGGAGCACATTCACAGCCTTGATTGATAGGATATGGTAGCTGGATGGGGCGTTCCCAAGGGTCATTAATACTTTCACGTTCAGATAGCAGGATTTTATAACATTGTTGATTCCCTATTTTTTGATTAGGTATTTCTCGGATAAAAAAAAGCTTTTTGCCATCTGGAGTGATACTTGGTGAACCTTCGAAAGCTGCTGTATTGATAGCTTCTCCCGCATTTTGTGGAGTACTCCAATTATCGTTAATTCTGGTTGAAAAATAGATGTCTTCACTTCCTTTCCCAATTTTATTAATACCAGAAAAAAAAATACTGTTACCATCATAACTAATATTGGGATGGTTTACAATTCTTGATGTTTGAAAAAAATTATTAATATTTTCAATGGCTTGTGGTGGCTGATACTCACCTCTTTGATGGAGTTTTGTCTCAAATATTCCAATAATGTTAGGACTAACAATAGAATCTCCAACATAAGATACTTCTCTATTGGGATTATATTTATTAGATTGATATATAAAACTAGTTCTATCTGCACTTATTGAAGGAGAATCTTCTAAAAACTCAGAGTTAATCGGACTAGGCAAGCGTTTTTTATTGACTTGCCCCAACCCTAAGTGATTTAAAGTAACAAGAATAAGTATTGTTATTTGAATTTTTATTTGCTTCATATTTAACAGTCTTTTGAATCAATATTGTATTCCTTATTTAATAGGACATCCCTTGTTTTCTTTTGGTCCTGCTTCATTAGGGCAATTATCTTTTTCATCTGGAATCCCATCGTTATCAGAATCTGGACAACCATTGAATTTTGGAAGTCCTTTTTGGTCAGGACATTTATCACTATCATCAGGGATACCATCACCATCTCTATCGGGACACCCGTGTGTTTTAATCGTTCCAGCTTTATCTGGACAAGCATCATCTTTATCTTGTATCCCATCATTATCATTATCTGGACATCCATCAAATTCAGCTAGGCCTTGATTGTCAGGGCATTTGTCTTTGCGATTAGATACACCATCATTATCATTATCTTTGATTCGTTTTGCTTTTTTTGATATTGATATGCCAACATAAAAAGTAGGCTTAATTCCTTTTGATTGGTCAAAAAGGAAGTTAATGTTTTCTGTTCCGAAAATCAATGAGCCAAGACGTACATGGAAACCAACACCTATAGATTTATTGTCAATGTTATAAGAAATTGGCATGCTCCAACTTCCATCACCTGATTCTGCTCTAAAAGCTGCGGAAACCATCGATGGTTGAGAGTAACTATCGCTCTTTTTAACATTTCGATACATCAAATTAAAATACCAAGTTTTTCCTAAATAGGCATCTGCTTGAAGTATGAGTGTAGAAGGTAAAACAGAACGGTTATCTACAAGAGTATCTTTAAAATATGGATTAAAGCTTTCAGTGATAGGATCTAAGGCAAGCCCACTAAATGTTTTGCTGTTAATACTACTTTTTGCAATACTTCCAGTTAGTATTTTTTTAGCATTATTAACTCTATAGTTGCCCAAGTCCAAGAGTGAAAGTCCTAATTTCAGCCGATACTTATTTTTTTCAACATCAGAACGGTCGTGTTTATCCATCTTGTAATGATATTGCTGATAATTAGGTCTGAATTCATAAGTTAAACCTAAATCAAAACCTGTTCCATCATGTTGAGCCATGATATTATTATAGCTATGATCAATATCGCCAAAGAGTCTTTGTCCAGTAAAGTTTATTTGGGATGAATCAGCATCAAAGCTATAAGCTTGATTGTTAGTAGTTCTGTACCATTTTATAGCCGCTCCAATTTTTAAAAAATGTTGATTCCTGATAAATATTGGTAAAGCATATCCTAAACTATAATCTCTTACTGTAGCTGTATTATAAGTTTGGTTCTTGAAAAGAAATGTATCAACATTAATAGGGTCTGTTCCAAATAAACGATTTAGGTTTCCATTTTCACTTTGCCAAGTACGAAGGCGAGTACCAAATACAATAGCATGATTATTATAAAGTTGTATCATCAAACCAGGCCCAGCCCAATCTTCATAATTAGTTCTCCACTTTTTTTCACCTACATCAACAGTTGTGGAAGATGGAGATGCCCAAGTATTGTTTAAAGTATTTTCTGTTCCAACCCAATACATCGACCCCAAGTGAATTTGCCAAGCTAGCCTTGAATCCGAAATACTTGAAGGATTCATTTGTGCTTCTCTAACGCCAGCATTATTATTCGTTTGCCATATTCCAGTATATTGGGCATTGAGCGTGGAGATTAAAAAAACAAAAAATATAGTAAAAATCGCTTTTTTCATGAGTAATTTTTGAATAAGTTTTAATATTAAAGCAATGAGTTTTGTAAAGGAATGATAAGTGAGGTTTACCAAGTCATCCCAAAACGTCCAAGGGCTTTTTGTGCTGAATCATTACCAAGTTTAGCGGCTTTTTTATAGTAATCTTTTGCTAAACTGGTATTTTTAGATACGCCTTTACCGTATTCATATATAATTCCTAAGTTATAAAAAGCCAATGGTAGCCCTTGTTTTGCTGCTTTTTGATACCAATTGATTGCTTCATCATAATTTTGATTTGAACTATTTTTGGTTGCATCGTACATTACTGCCAAATTAAATTGTGCTACTGGATGTCCTTGATTAGCTGCTTTTTGATACCAACTAATTGCTTGCGAAGTGTTCTGAATAGTTCCTTTACTTGTTTCATAAAGGTATCCTAGATTTAACTGTGCTTCGATATGTCCCTGTTTTGCTGCTTGAGTGTAGAGATTGATTAATTCTTGGCTTGATAAAGAACTGCTTGCCAATCTTGCAAAATTATAAGAGCCTTCAGCATCACCTTGATCGGAAGCCTTTTTATACCATTTTACCGCCTCTTTAAGGTCTTGAGGGATTCCTCCTTGAGCCGTTTCATAGATAAAGCCAAGGTTTACTTGTGCATCACTGTCTCCTTGTTCGGCAGCTTTACGATACCATTCGGTTGCTTCACGGTAGTTTTGGGTTACACCCAATCCTTTTTCATATAAAAACCCTAAGTTAAACTGGGCATCTGCTAAATGATGCTCTGCGGCTTTCAGGTACCATTCAGCGGCTTTTTTATAATCTTGACGATTACCTAATCCTCTTTCATAAAAAACACCAAGGTTATATTCAGCACGAGCATCACCTTTTTCTGCAGCTTTTAGGTACCATTTCATTGCCTCAGAATAGTCTTGCCGCACACCAAAACCCATATCGTACATAAATCCAAGTTGCCCTTGATTAAATGATTTAAAAAGGGTGTGCTCTTTATGTGGAAAATAATATCTGAAAGCATCATCATATTGTTTTTGTTCGAAGGCGGCTTCTCCTTCTTGAATAGATTTATTTACATCATCATAACTAATGACTGTTCTTGTCTTTAGAAAATAGAAATCTCCTTCTAGCTCATCATAACGCCCGGGTGACTGACGATAATTCGTTTTTATTCTTACGCCAGCTGTTGTACTATCTAAAATACTTCTAATACCAATGTTAGGAATTTCAAGGTACTTTAAAAGTGTTCCTGTAAACATTCCATTTCGTTCGTTAATATTATCATCTGCTGTACTGCCTTCCCGAGTAGCATAAACAACCATGCTTCCTTGTGGATTATTGGTAGGACGTACAAGTCCTGTTGGAGCGGTAATATTTTTTTTACGGGTATCGCAACTCAATAAATTGGGTAAATCTCTACAGGCATCAAGAAAAACAAAGCTGTTTTTTACATTTTTAGAAGCAATATCAATTAGGATACGATTAAGAGAAATACCCGAAGATTCAATTTGTTCTAGGCAACGAATTTTGGTATCGGTAGGTAACAAGTAATTAACGTTGTTATAACTTACTCCATGACCAGAGTAATAGAACAAAACAACATCGCTACTCCTAAGTTGAGCAGTAAAGATGTATAAAGAATCGATAAAAGTTCTATAATCAGCATTTTTTAAAGTAACCACTTCAAAACCTAGTCTTTTCAGAGAGTTTGTCATATCAATAGCATCATTGACTGGATTTCTTAACTTTGAGACGCCCGTATAGTCTTTGTTCCCAATAACGAGCGCAATTCTTCGCTCGCCAGTTGGATTTGGACTAAATGACCTATTTTGTGCTATTGATATTTGTAATGCAAAACCAAAGAAAAGCAATGACAATACCGCTTTTTTTTGAGAGTTAAAAAAAAAGAATAGCATCAGCATTTTATTAAAAAATAGAGCAATCATCTTAGTAAATATTTATTTGTTAAATACAATTATTTGGGTTTGGCTATTGATAGCCTATCTTTTGTGGTAATTAATAATTTATCTTCTAAAACAATATTGTTAGGTGAATTCCTTGAGCAACTCAAGACATCCTTCAAATCCTCTTTGACAAATTTTGTACCCTTGTATATCATAAGATTTAACTTGCAAAATGGTTGTGTTGAAGCAAAAGACATTAAATAATCTACTCCAAAAGGAGCGACACAGATAATAGATTTGCCTTTAGCAATTTTTATTTCAACCCATTTTGAAACCTCTTCTGTTTTTACTTCATAATTATCTAATAACAAACAGATACGATTATCTGGCCAAATATCAATTAGTCTTAAAAAACAGGGTTTAGTCGTTTTAAACCAATATCTTATTGTATCACTTTTGTAATAGACTATATCGTTTCGACCTTTGTCGGTTTTTATCTCTATTTCAAAATCATCGACTCTATAAGTATTAGTACTAGCATCAATGACTATCTGTTTTTCAATTTCTTCTTGTGTTTTATTAGATTCAACATATTGGATATTGTTTTCATAGACAGGGTTTTGTATAAAACTTGTGTCATTTTCTAGTACTTTTTTAGGTGTTAATTGAGCTGTTTTTTGGGCAATTACTTCCCAATGAGGTAGTTCTGAATAAAATTGTTCATTTAACGCATTAAAAAAACATTGACCAAAGATTCCTCCTTCATCAGTAATGATTGAACGTTGGCTAACATTACAAGACATCATAACAAATGACCCTTTTGAATCATTGAATAATGCCTTTATTGTCTTTTTATTAAGATTTGACCGTGGAATATTCTTACTAAAAAGCTGCTGAGTTTTATAAAGTACATTACAGGATTCATTTAAGAGGACATAAAGACGAACCTGTTTTTGTGTTAGAAGTTGCTTTAAACTTCCCAAATAAATGTCAGATTGATTCGTTGTTCCTAATCTTACAGTAGGATACAATTCGTTGTTTTTATTATAACCATGAGCGGCCACATAACAAAAAATAGCATCATTTTGATTGACTTGTAAGTTTTTAATTTTGCTTATCACAAAATTCGTATCAGCCAGTTCTTCTTTTAAGAAAAAGATAGTATCTACTTCATAATCAGTATTTTTAAAGGTGTTTTCTAATTCAATGAGTTGATTTTTTATATATTTATTTCCATACACTCTTTCATCGCTTTGATAATCTATCAAACCAATGATATGTATTTTCTGCGAAAATCCCGAAAATACAATGAGATGTAAAAGAAATGTAAAGTATATTTTCCTCATAAATGATTGAATTGCTTAATTAGGAATTGATTATGTTTTGTCTTAGGCAAGCCAAGCCTAAGCCCATTTCTTCCAATATTATCAATTGCGTAGGGCTCGCTCCAAACTATGGATGATGTATCAACATTAGCTATTGAAATAACTAAACAATTAATTTTATTATCCTTCAGTAGTCGATATAGTTCTTTCAGAGTCCTACTTTTATATTTTTCTGTATTGATTTTAGCTTTATAATACCGCTGAAAACGAAATAGTAACATATCATGGTCAATATATTCTTCAGTAGAACCAATGTACAGCGTGTCTGAATTTGGATGTATATCTTTCGATTGGCTGATACTCCAGTTTTTTGCCTTTATACTATAAATAATTACTACAGAAGCTATGGCTAGTAATGCTAAAATTTTTATAGATACTGATTTTTGCCTATGATTTTTCATCCTGAACAGATTGATTTTGCTCTTTGGTAAAAACGATTAAAGCACAAGGATTAAAATTATATAAAGCCAATGTTTAACTTAGGTCTTTAGCACTAAGAAGCAAATATGACAGTCAGAAAAACAGTAATAACATACCGCTAAATGAGGGGAAGTAGCAATTGATAAATATTTTTTCATGATGGGTATAAATTAATGGTTCATGCCATCACTAAATAGAGTAGTGTTCTATTTTGTAATTTTTAGTAAGAAAAAAAGTAAGATAGGTGCATCAATCTGAAAATAGAATCTGTAAACAAATCAATCTGTTTGCTCTGATTCCTCTTTTTGGGCAGTTTCGTGTATTGCTTTTATTTTTTTACTTATTACAGAAGCTTTCATGGCAGTACGTAGTTTTTGAAGTTTTTCATATTCACGAAGAAGATCTGGGTTTGATTTTAATTCTTCAATGATAGCAGTTTTCTCTTCTTCTGTTTCATCTCCACTTAAATGGTTGATAAGCCTCAATGTATCTTCACTAGTAATATTCATTTGATATAAATTTTAGTGTAAAGCTACCAACGTTTTAATTAAAGAAAATGATATTTTTAAAATTATTTAACAGCCTAAATGTAAAAAATGTCTATTTATCTAATTGGTCTCTTAATATTTTTAAACAATTACTGAAAAGTACTCTTAGGCTTCCTTCGTTGTCATTAGGGTATTTTTGGTATATTTTTTTCCATTCCAAATCGTTTATTAATTTATCTGTAAGTAAATCTTTACATTTATTAGGCATTCCATCTATCAATGTAATTACTTGCTGGTAATATAAAATGCTCTCAGCTTCTGCTTGAACAACGCCGAAAAGTTCAGTAATGCTATCAAGGCGGCTGACATCTTTATAACCACAACTTTTCCAATAATCTCTTCTTTTCCAATCAAGATGTCTTTTTGCCCACGCTATAATCATTGCTGAATTATCGTTATTTAGTTTTTCTATTTTCCCTTCAGTTACTCGGATATAAAGCTCAATAATTACATCATGATAAAGGTCAAACGCAGTGTTTGAGTCTCCTTTCAAT
This sequence comes from Arcicella gelida, assembly GCF_034931025.1. Classification (NCBI taxonomy): domain Bacteria; kingdom Pseudomonadati; phylum Bacteroidota; class Cytophagia; order Cytophagales; family Flectobacillaceae; genus Arcicella; species Arcicella gelida. Next base: position 101,254 of record NZ_JAYGIL010000020.1, read on the forward strand.
TCGAATAAATGCCCAGAATAGAGTATTTTCTCTAAATACTCAAAAGCCCATGTTTCCCCGTTTTTTATTGCATCATATAAGTCCGGGTGAAGAGGCTGCTTGATTTTAATAGATTGTGCCAAGTGTTTGTAAATTTATAGGTTATTAATAAATTAAATTCTTCGATAAATTAAATTATAAATCAAGCAATTGATGAGGCTTGCTTCTTTCTATATATATGAAATTGCAAAACATAGGCTCAATCTATTTGATAATGTGATAATTGTGTGTTGTGGGATAAACACTGAAGAGATTAATTATAATTTTCAGTGATCCAAATTTAGTTGATGCCCCAATTGCATAACATTGAGCCATAAATATAGACATAATATAAATGATTAGCTTTTTTAGGTAGGTATAATCCTAGCGTTTTTATTAACTTCTAAGAATATACGTTTATAGTTTAGCTCAAAAATTAAAGCGTTTGTAAAAAAAATACTACGTTTAAAAAAGAAGCAGACCGAAAAATAAGTTTCTCGGTATGTTACACTTTTACAGGCTCATCAAGCTAATTATGCTCTTCAAAAACACTGATTTGGAGTGTTTTATTCCTCTTTCTCTTCTAAAAGGTATTTTCTTTAGTCATCAAAATCTTTTTGATGTGTACCAAAATTTGTCTGATAATTCTAAACAATTCACTTATATTAACGTTGTGTTTGCCCAACGTCGGATTCTATATTCAAAGGTAAATACTACCTCTTATTTTACCACTATTTGTTTTATATACATGAAATATTTTATACTAGGCTTTTTAATAAGTATTTTCTTGATTCATGATGGAATTTCAATGAAATTATCCAAAGATAAAAATTTACAATTGGCTGAAAAAAAGCTAGATGAAGTAGAATCTTTGTATGCTCTTGTTCAACATGAAGCTTCCATCAAAGTGGGTAGAGAAATTCTTCGGCTTTTGCCTAATATTAATAAGTCAAATGAAAAATGTATTTTTAAAGCATATCTTAATCTTGCTACGAATTATTTCATGTTGTATAAAAGTGATTCAACAGATTATTTTTTTAGCAAAGCCAATAATTTATTACGCCAAAGCCCCAATTTAACTGCTGAAATTCCCAATTATGTTGCCAATCATTGGGATCACCAAGGAATGTTTTATGCTCGTAAAGCAAATTATACACAGGCGGTACATTATATTCAAAAAGGCTTATTGGTTTGTAAAGAATACCACTTAAATCAATATGAACTTCCTTTTCTGAATAATCTCGCCAATACTTATGATTGGATGGGAGATTATCAAAATGCCTTTCTGATATATCAAAAAATTCAAAAAATTGGAGTCCCCAAGCATTACAATGGTTTACAAACGCTTACATCAATGGGTTGGAACGCTCTTCGTAGGAAAGAATATGTTCAGGCAGAAGCTTTTTTTCAAAAAAGTTTAACAATGTATCAATTTCTTGTTAATGAGAATCTTCTCGTTCATAATGAACTAGATAAAATGCTTATTAAGTTTGATTTAGGTGTTTGCTATTCATTGAGTACTTCATTTGAAAAAAGTAATTTATATCTTGATAAAGTAATTGATTTTTATGGAAAGAGTAAAATTAAAAAAGATAAGTATTTAAGCTTAGCTCATTTACAAAAAGCTAAAAATTTATATGCTTTAGGCGTAAAGCAACAGGCTTTACAGGAAGTTCAAAAAGGACTTCAAGCACTTGTTCTTGAATTTAATAGTGATGTTGTTGCCGATAATCCATCACTGTCTCAAACTATTTTAGATAAAAAAAGCCTATTTCAATTGTTGACCTTCAAAGGTGAAATTTTGAGTAACACTTACGAAAAAAAGCATCAAGAAGCAATACTTGAAAAGAGTGTTAGATGTTTTTATTTAGCCGTGTTATTAGCAGAAAAGTACCGAAAGGCTATTGATTATCAGGAAGATAAGCTGAGGTTTAATCAAGATAATAAGCTAGTGTTTGAGAAAGCTATTCATTTAGGATATAAGTTCTACCAATTACAACCTAACATCGTTAATGCTAATTTATTTTTAAGAATTATGGAAAGTACAAAAGCCATAGCATTGAATGATAAAATAGCCATTGATAAAGTAAAGATTTCGACCAAAGCAATGCCTATCCAAGATGAAGAACAGAAAGAATTACGCTATAATGCGGGATTAAAACAGGCTATGCTTGATAATAAAGTAAATGTAAAAAGCCTGGACAGTTTACGAAAATTATTGACAGACAGCGAATTAAAACTTTATGAATTAAATAACAAACTGGCATCGTATATGCCACATCGTAACAGCCAATACTTTAATGCTGACATATCAATAAAAGAAATTGTTGCGAATTTAAGCTCCGAAAGTGCCTATATCAGTTACACAATAACCTCTGATTTTAAAATCTTTGTACTGGCAGCTAATCATCAAAAAGTAATTATTAAAAAGCTAGAGATAGGGTCTGATTTTATCCATCAAACGCAAAAATTAATAATCGCATTAAGAGAGAATCCTACTTTATTTGCCTATCAAGGCAGTGCAGAAGCAACAGCTTTGTACAAGATTTTAATAAATCCTATAGAACAAGTATTAGTGGGAACAAAGTGTTTGATAATCAGCAGAGATGGTATTTTAAATTACTTACCTTTTGAAGTATTAGAATTGGGAAAAAACAAGAATGATTATCTAATTCGCTATTTTGCCATTTCGTATCAATATAATGCACTTACTTATCTATTAAAACAAGAGTTAAAAACAAATGTAAATCCTAAGCTTTTAACGATTACACCTTTTATTAAACAACAAATTATTGCCAATGATACACTCATGGCTTTGCCAGCGAGTTCAAAAACAGATAATGATGATGTTTTACTAGATGTTAAAGCCAGTAAAAATCGTTTTGTCCAGCTTTCAGATAAGTATGATGTATTTCATCTAAAGTGTCATTCCGTTTCTGATCCTAATAAGTATGCAGACTCATATATTTATTTTAATCCATCTTCATCGCCTTGGAAATTAGGTTTTCATGAAATTATGACTTTACCAATGAAACAATGTCAATTATTAATATTAGGTTCATGTAATAGTGGAAATGGCCATATTGAACCTCAAGAAGGAGTAATGTCTCTTTGTTATGCTTTCTATAAAGCAGGATGTAAAGCAGTATTGTCTGCTCAATGGCAAGCACATGATCGCTCCAGTGAATTTATTACTTCAAGGTTTTATAATTATCTAAAAGAAGGAAAACCCAAAGATATTGCTTTGCAAAAGGCTAAAATAGATTTTTTAAACGAGCCATTAGGAAATGAATTGAATCATCCATTTTATTGGGCAAACCTAACGATTACGGGAAACATTAGTCCAATTGTTACTAATAACTTTTCTAAGATTTATCTTTTTGCTGGAATTATATCCTGTTTACTCCTAATTCTATTTTTATTAAAAAAGTACGCTACAAAGCCTAGAATATCTTAGCCCACAAAATTTGCCACCATAGTTTAGCTTTATCGATTTTACCAATTGGATATACACAATCTTTACAAGAACTTAATTCGTCGTACAAATGATTAGCTTCTTGTATTTGTCCACTTCTTAAATAAGCCAAAACTAAGTGCCATTGAGTTGCTTCTTTAAAATATGGACGAAGATTATTATTCTTTAATACAACTTGAAAACTTTGAACTGCCTTTTGAAACTGCCCTTCAGCTAAATAACTTTGTCCAGCATAAAAGTTATCAAATACTTTTTTTTCTACAGGAGAAAGAATAGAAACATCTACATCTCTAACAATAGTAAGGTCGTTTTCAGAACCAGGTAGTTGAATAACTGAGAATGAAGCATACAATACAAAAATTAAACAAGCTGCAACCAGACCGCTTAAATAAGGGAAAAGGGTTATGAAAGGAGTTTTCCTCTTTAGAGGAATTATAGGCTCTTCTTGTTCTAATTTATCTAAAGTTGCTATTATGTTTTGTTCAATCGTTATCTCTTTTATCATATTTGTTAGTTTTTGATAATCGGATACTTCTTTTGAAAAATCAAAATCATTCTTTAAGGCATTTTCAAAGTTAGCCATTTCGTCAACTGACAAACTACCATTGAAATATTGCTCAATGGTTTCTAAACGTTGGTAATCATCTTTTGGATTCATGGTTTAAGTAGAAGTGTTTTAAGTTTTTCTAAACATCTAAATTTGCGAACTTTTACTGCATCTGGATTCCCTAAATTAAAGCGCAGGGCAATATCTTTAATTGAAAGTTCTTCGCCATAATATGCCATCAGGATACTTCGGCAAGGTTCTCCTAATCGTTCAAGTATATTGGGAAGTGAACTATTTTCTTCTTCGTTTTCTAGTATTGCACTAGATGTTAGTTCCTGAGTATAAACGTTTTTTTGGGTCAAATATTCTTGTTCTCTTCTAAATCGCCTTCCATCAGCCTCTTTTTTTTTAAGCCATTTGTTGTTAGCGATTTGTATGAAATAACCTTCCATTTCCTTTAAAGACTTTGCTTCAAACTTTAAATGTCGTACTTGACGAAAAAAAATAATAATTACTTCTTGAAAAATATCCTTGGCATCATCATAATTACCCCCTTGTTTAAAAATATGTGATGCTATGATTGGTTTAAAAAAGCGATATAAAAATACAGTCACATTATTAATCTCTGTGTGGTTATTACTTCTCAGTATATCAACCACATCGCTTGGGCTATATCTTTGATTCATAATTGTTTATATTGAAAATAGGAAGGTAAGGATACACTGTTAAAAAAAAATGTTTAATACAAAATACCATTTAAAGATACCTGAGAGAAAGTATAAATTTTTATAATTATCAAAAAAATAATAGCTTCTTTTCAATCAATTTATTTAAAAAATTAAGGTCTAAAATCAAAAAAGGTTATTTCAGATACATGTAGAGTTGTGTTGTGTTAAACTTCCTCCAACACACCTAAACTCATGTATAAGTTATTAAGCATTTTTGTTTTGGGACTTTTATTAACAGCTTGCCAAGACGAACCAGCAATTCAACCAAAAGTAGGTAATAGTAAAAATGTTACTTTATCTGATTCAACAACTGTAAAAAAGGTAAGCGATGACCCACCAGCGGCAACAGGTAATGGTCGTCCATAAGTAATGTTACCTCTCATCTCTAAATGAGTTTTTTATATACCCCATCAAGAATGATGGGGTATTTTTTTAATAGGTGTGCTTTTTTTAACAATTATGACACCTCTTGTCAATACATTTATTACCACTAATTAAAAAAAGTTACATCCTCTTCTTTTAATTTGATAATTCTGCAGTTAGCTTCTCCCATTTTTTTGATTTAATGAGAAAATATTTTCTTTTTCCTATTGTTAATACGAACTTATCAGTAGTATCATCGAAGTATATTTTTGCTTTTTTATTAAAATCAACACTTATTTTGGGCAATTTGAAAATAATTTTCTGTGGGCTTAGGCTATTATCCTCATAAATTATTTGATAAGTTGTGTCTTTTTGTGGTGCTTTTATAGCTTCCCAAACCAAGGATTTGGTTGAGAATTTATGATGTTCTTTAGACGGTTTTGAGCTATTTTCGTACAGCTTTGATTGATAACTAAAACTACCTTGTAGTTGATTTAAATCGTAGAAGCGTTTGTAAATGATTAAACTAAAAGAGAAAACAAAAATCAAACACGCTGCCAATTCAATGAATTTTAGGCGAAACAATGGGATAATAGGTTTTATGTGTTCTTTTAGGGTTATTTCATCAATCGTTTTTTCTATTTCAAAATAAGTAATTTCATCAAGCCAATGATCTAGCTTTGTCCAAATCAGGTAATCTTGATAAAAGTTGTCGTCTTCTTGCAGTTTTTTCAGGAAGATTTTTCGTTGATTTACATCCAAATTACCCTTTATGTATTCTTCAAATACTTTATAATTATCTTCTAGCATAAATATTTTTCACTTTGAATTTATGGCTTTTCATGACAGATATATTGATATATGGCTTTTCCTTTGGCATTTCCCCAAGTACTTTCTGGAAGATTGATTTCATTTTTCATCCAATCAATTAAGGCTTTTTTGCAATCCTGACGTTGTTGTGCTTCTGACTGCTTATTTTTATAATTATAATTTTTACTTGAATTAAAGAAAGCTCTTGATGCTTCAGCAAGCGTGGCCTCAATTACGAGTTTAATAAAATGAGATTTACGTCCAGTTAGTAAAAGTCTTCTAGCGTTTCCAGCATGAACTTTTTCAATGGCGTCTAGTCCATCTTGGATAAATAGAAAAACTTCTTCTAAACTAAATGATTTATCAGCGGGTATTTTTAAATGATTTACAACTTTAGAGCTACTTTTTTCTCTATGGGATTTATCCAATAGGGTATCGAAAATTCCTTGCCAATAACGTTGTATGCTTGTTTTAAGAATAAAATCTTTTCGAGATAATTCACTAAAAAGTAACTCCATACTTTCTGAAAACAAATCATCATCAGTATTTCTCTTTGCAGCAAAAGATAATCTACACAGTTCATTAATGTTGCTTTCTGCTCTTCTTTTTGCTGATTCATTTTGAGAGTAACGAATTGTAAAAATTAAATATGTTTCTTGAATAATATGATGTAACTTAGCAAGTCTATTTTTGGTAATTTTTTCGTCTTTCCCTAAAGTTTTATAGATGTAATAATCAAATGTTTGTTGTGATATCCAATCTGTCATTAATTGTTGATTAGCGACATTGATTAGTAAGTGGTTATTTTTAGTTGAGTTGAATAATTGTAAAAAAGGATTTAATATTTTACGGATTTTTTTTTCGATGCTCAAGTAATCTGTTTCTTTTTGATTAATGAACCTGAGCATTTCTTCAGTTAACCTATTTTCATAATGCGTTAATGATACAGTTTTTCTGAGCCTTTTTATTAACTCATCTTCCTTGGGCAAATAGTCATACTCAATAATGGCAGACAATATCATTTTCAATGTATTATCAATTTCTTTTTCAGTTTCATTATCAGATAAATATTTTTGTTTAGCATGACTCTTCAGATGCTTTCTATACATCGTTCTAAAGTTATAAATAGCATTATTCTGAATTGTTTTATCATTACTTTTTAAGGCTGCTATTACTTCTTCATATAAAGTCATGATAAATCTTTAGTAAATGATTATAAGATAGAATCTAACTATGATGCTTGTTTTGAAAAGAAGCAAGTATTTAAAAAATATGAGGGAAAGATGATTTTTGGTCGAATAAATAATAATCTAAAAATTCTTTTCGCCTTCTTGATATACTGGCTCTCAAGTTGTTTTGCATTAATATATAATTTTTATGTCGTGAATATCTTTCCATGTAAGCACTATTGATGATATATGCACGATGTACTCTCAGAAAACCATGATTAATAAATTGCTCTTCAAACGACTTTATTGTTTTGGCAAACATGATTTTTTTTCCGTTATTTAGATAAAAGAAAGTGTAATTGATGGATGCTTCCAGCATTACGATGTCTGAAATTGAATAAATTTCATTTCCAATGCGAATATCATTAGAATGTGTTTTGTTCTTATGTGTTTTCATAAACATATGTTAAGAAAAAAGTAGAGTTACTCTGTTTAATTCTTACATATTAATACCACCACACCGTTAAACGTTACATCATTTTGAATGAGTTGTTATTTGGATAAATCGTTCTACTGTCTGTTCAGAAGTAGATTTACTCTTTATTTTTTCTAATGAATCTAAAATATAAGTAATGCCTTGTCTTTTCTCTGATTGTAATGCCCCAAAATCACCAGTAGTGGCGAAACCAATCAAAGCTTCAATGCCAAAAGGAGCCGCACATTTAAATTCTTCTGGAATTTTTATGAGTCTATTAATGTCTTGAGCTTTTATTTCAAAATCATTATTGTTCATCAAGAAAAGACTATTTGTAGCATCTCTGTAAACTAATCTTACTTTACATGGACGATTCGCAGTAATAAAAATAGAGAGAATCTCACCCTCTGTGAAGCGTTGTGCTTGATTTCCCTTATTTGTTCTTATCTCAAATTGTAACTGTTTAGAGTCATAGTTTTCAGGAGTATTTCTAACGATTTTAGTAATATTTTCTACTTCAGTTAAATATTCTTTTTGTGGAATAATGTCTTTTGCCCAACTTTCAGCGTTATTGATAAGTACTTTATCGGATACTTTGCTAATCACTGTTCCCTCAGTATTGATAAGTGTGGCATTAATTTCTAAATAATTCCCAATTACTTTATAATCGCTTCTTAAATTTAGAATTCTATTCATTGAACGACTTGTAGTAGGTAAAGTGATTTTTAGGCTTGGGTGGGCAAGTCCCAACATCGTTTTTAACTCTCCTGTAAACATTGTAGAAAACGTATTCACAATGTTTTTCCCTTCAAAGGAAATTTTTTCTATATTAATTTCCTCTGTTTCTGATTTTGGAATAAGCTTACTAAGTTCTCCTGATAATTTTTCGGCAACGTCTTCTAAAGTTCTTTGTTGTATATTATTGGCGTAGTCCTTGACAATTATTGCCTTATTAAGCTCGCTGAGGTCGTTATCTAAGTATGCAATTTTAATTTCTTCTTTTTCGTAGATTTTTTTAGGTTTTTGTCTTAGCACTATTCTACACCATTGATAATTATTTAAGAAGGTTTTTCTTTTGCCATCAAAATACCAATCACCTTGCATGTATTTATGTGCATATACATAAATTTCTTTATTTTTCTTAAAAAAAATTCTTGCTTTACTAAAATCAATATTAAAGTTCAAACCATTCGGATACCTCGTTTGAACCAATTGTAAATACTCTTCAATCGGTAAATCTTTACTGTCATTATTTTGGAAATCTTTTGGGTTCAAATCATTTTCAAACACTACTCCTTCAAGTAAATGAGAAGCAATTTGTCCCCAAGCATTTTTTTCGTCAGCATCTGTTTTAGCATTGAAGAATACTTGTAAAGAAGCTTTTGTTTTTTTGAGTATTTTAATACTTTCCTGAGTGAGTTCTGTTTGATTATTCGATTTAATTGCCAAGGTCTGTGACTTTGCTATTGGTGAATAGTTCAAAAAGAAGAGTAACAAAAGGAAGCTTGGTTTTGTATTCATCTTGATAAAAAGAAAAGATGTTGTGTTTATTAATGTACAAAATCCTCTTCTCAACAACTGAGAAGAGGGCTTGAACAGGTATCTATTATTTTTATATCAAGGTGCTACTTCATGTGCTTAATTTTAAGCAATAATGGAACAATCGTTCCGTTAGGTGTGCCCTTCAGCTCAAAAGCAATATTGTTAGATTCATATAAAATGGTGTCAGCTGAAACTAACTGTGAACCAATTACAGAATACACTTTTTGTTTAAATTCGCCTTGAGCATTGGCAATATCGTTTCTGAGTTTATCAATATCTAGTTCTTTGGTTGAATACAATACTAGAAAATAATCATTGCCAGGCTTATTATCCATCGTAAATGAGCTATTGTTTGATGGTAACATGGCTGTATTATTAGATGGAATCAAAGCACTTACTTCATCATCATAAGGGAATAATTTGGTTACTCTATTGTTATCATCCGAGGCAATGATATACATATAGCTTGCTATATTATTGATGATTTCAGTTTTGAAAGATGTTCCAGAAGGGTATTCTTTGGTGACATTATAGGTAATCATATCAATATTAGCATCGTTAGTCACATCTAGACCTCTTTCCGCAGAAGTAGAGACAGGCATAACATCGCCATTAGCCAAAAGAGGTTTGATACTACCCTTTAAAAATACTTCTTGTACAGGTTGTACTGGAGCTGGTGGAACTACATCTGTTGTTGGATTATTTGACGGTACTACTGGAGGTGGAGTAGGTGTTGGGACTGGTGTTATGGGTGATAATACTTCATAAGCATATGGCGTGAACTCAATTAAATCTTTATAACTAGCCCATACAAACCCGTTATTTGCCCATTTGTTTCCCCAACTATTTACAATTAAAAAAGCGTTTTTGGTATCATCATAACCAATAACAGCCATGGCATGTCCACCTACTGCACTTTTGATAGTTTCTGCTGGTGCAGCTTTCCAAACTTCTTTAGCTTGGAAAAATGAATTAGGAATCCACATACCAATCAAAACTGCATTTTGACTTTCCACCAAAGCAGTTTTAATAGATAAAATCTTTTCCTCAACCGATGCTGTACTTGGAATATCAAAAAGAGTGGTATAGCCTTCAATTTTGTTGGCCGCTGCTTCTTCCTCAAGCATTGTATATTTATTACCACAAGTATAGGGCGCACTTTTTAAGGTTGCCACGCCTTTTTCTTTCATGATGTCAAGTGCATCCGAAATACTTGATCCTGTCTGACATTGATAGTCTGTAGGGCTTTTGATTCGTTCAAAAACAAAGGTTGGAGAAAAAGCAATGGCTCTAATAGCTTCTGCCCCTTTGATGTTTAGCTTTTTGGCTTGCATAATCGTTCGCATGTAATAGGCAGTTGACCAACCCACACAAGTACTAAAATCTCCTTGGTCTTCAACTTGTGGAACAAATGATTTTAGACTGAATATAGATGGTAAAATACCTCTCATCAATGAAAAATTCTTACTTCGCTTGGGTAAATGAAGATACTTCTTGTCATCTCTGACAAGCCCTAATTTACGTTTTTTTTGAGCGGTGATAGACTGTGAGCAAAGTACTACAGCACAAATTAAAAGAAGGATTCGGCTTAATCTTGAGCTTTTCATATTCTTGTTTTTTAATTTTAAAATTCGGTTATAACGTTAGACTTAAAGCTCTTTTAGCCCTAATTCAGCAAGTTGGTAGTAGCCTCCTTTTGTAGAAAGGCAATCTCCATTGGCTGGCATACTTGATACAGAGGTTACTTTATTTGTAACTGGATTTTCTCCTTCAAACTGAACAACTTCATGAAAAGTAGTGATTCTGCAAAACCATTTATCAAACTCGCTTTTTCTGAAATTATCGTACAAGCTGATTTTTGCATAATTGAATTCATAACTGTTTTTATTTTCTAGAACCTGTTGTAGAAACTTCTCTCTAGTTAATCGCATATTTTTGCCATCCTTTGTAGTCAGGTTAACATAGCCACTTGTATCAAAAATGAGATTACTCTCAAGAATCATTTTATTAATTGAGGTTGAATCTTTCTCATTTTTATCCTTTAAGATTGTAAGGTAACCTAAAAATGTTTTTACTTTTTTTTCAGGACTCCAATCAATAATGTCATTGTTGTTAACTATAACAAGCTCTTTATTAGTAGTATCAGCGACGGTAGAAACCGTGTTTTTATGATTAATACCACTGATTTTTGTTGATAAAATATTTAGTTTTGAATCTTCTACTATTTCAGTAATAAAATTTAAAGTATCATTAACCTCAATATCCATTCTTTCATGAGGTTTACCAATAAGTACCAAACATACAGTTTGTTTATATTGATAAATTTTTTGTTTTTTCAGCAAGAGAGAATCTATTCGTATTAAGCTAATGCTTTGACTATTAAGTCGATAATTAAAAGCCATTTTGTAAGTACCTGCAATGAGTTTAATAAACTCAGAAGCTTTTAATGGAGATTTACTCACTAGATTATCAACATTAGGGTCGGTTTTAATCATTCCAGGAATTAAATGATTGACAATTTTTACACTATCTGTCGTAAAAAAAGTACTTATGAATGTCGTTTCTTTTTGAATAGAAGGCTTTTTTACCAAAATTGGTATAATTCGAATTAATTCTTTTTGATAAGCAATCAACATTTTATCAAGAGCCTTTTTATGAGGTTTTGGAATACTATCTTGAGCCAGGCTTGATAAACAGAAAAATGAAATTAGTACCCATATATACAGGCTTATTTTATGAAAAATTGATGTTTTCATAGTGTATATTTTAAGTTTAGATTGATTCATTAAATAGTTTTTGTTTTTTAATCATTTCTGTAATTAGTCTTTTTGTTTTCATCGTTAAATAAATTTTAAATCACCATGGAAGAAGAAAAGTAACACCCAAAGACTTTTAATTAATTCTGTTTTAAATCTGTAATTAGCCAACCAGAATTTTCTTTTTCTCTCATAAATTCTCTTATTTCTATTTGATAATTTTTGTGAACATTAATTTTGAATATTATATCTTTTGTCCCTTTTACTTTTAGCAAGCTTAGTCGTAAAATTTTTTCAAGAATGTATATTTCTTGATGTTTCAAGATTGTTTGATTGCAAAGAGAAACAATGCTTTTTTCTTGATTAAATGCGTTTATCAAAGGTGAAAAAGCTATGTCTTGTGCATTAGGATTTAAACCTTCTTCTCTATACGTTGAGTCTATTGTTGTAATATCTTTTCTTTCTATGAGATGCTGATGCTCTTCAATTATTTCTTTGGGTAAACTGATATTCGTTATTTGCCATCTAGCTGATGCTTCTTTTTTTTGATACTGTTTTTGTAAATAAACATCAAAAGTGACCTCGTTTTCTTGATAATACGCTTCTACTTTCACCATAGCTGACAACTTCGCTTGTTTTTCGATTTTAATATCTTCTTCACATATCATCGCTATGAATTGATTAACTTTTATAAAATATGGTTGTGTTTTTTCTGTTATTTTTAAACGTTCATCATCTTCATTAAATAGTTTTAATATATATTGACTTCTTGGATAAACCATTTGTAAAGAATCGTTCATTTTTGTACCATCAATAAATGTCTCATAATTAAAGCGATGAATAAATTCATGAATACTTTTGATTTGCCATAACATAAAAGACTCTACAGGTTGCTTAGTGAAAACAACTGTACTTATGCTATCTGGTATTGTTTTAGCATCTGAATCTTGAGCTAAAGAATGAAAGGCTATTCCCCAAAAAATAAAAGCAAATACTTTTTTCATTTATCAATTTGGGCTTAAAGCTGTTGTTTCTATCACACTAATATTCCCAAATGAAATCGTGAATTTGCCTTTTGCATTGGGCTTTTCAGTTACTTCGATGGCTTTTCTGTCTTTACTTTCATAAGATACTTTCCCTTTTTGATCATAACCTTTGAAGCGTTGATAATAAAATGCAGTGGCATGATAGTTCCCATCCATACCTTTTTCAAAGTCGGAACAATACGATACGTCGTAAGAACTAATTTCTACTTTTGGAAAATGAGGCAACTTAAAAAGAGTGTTGAAATACTGCTTGATAGGAATATTTTCAACACTACCATCTTTTCTTGAAACTTGTACTGTTGGCATTTTGATGACTTTTTCACCGTCCGAATTATAATAAACAGTATCAAAAAGACTCATTGCCAATTGGATAGATTTTAATCTGGGTCGTTCAGGTAGAGATTTATCACCAATCTGTTTGATATAATTGGTTAAATCATTGACTCTTCTTAGCGTAAGTTCTTTGAACTCTGTGAGTTGCTCAGGACTTGGTTCTGTATGTTGAGCAAAAGTTTTTGTTGTGAAAAACAAACTGTAAATACCCAAGAAGATGAAGTAATAAATGATTTTTTTCATAAGAAAGTAATTTATCTAATTTCCTGAATAGTAATGATTTGGTAGCGTCCATCCTGACTAAAAGTAGAGAGATTTTCAACTACATTGATTTGTTTAATAAGGTTAGCGTTAATAAGTATTTTATTCAAAAAGTCTTCAATCGGAATAGCACTCATGTTATTATCAATAGCATTAATGTATTCGTTTGCTTCTGCATCAACATTAAAAAACTTCTTCATTTGAGTTTCCATCAATTTTTCTCTTTTATCATATTTTAGTTTTTCATTGGCTAGTGTATTGAGGAACAAATTGGTATCGTTAAAACTTACTGTTGGCGTATTATTGGGAGTAATTGGGTCTTTACTATCAGTAGTAATTTGCCACTGCGAATGCTGTAGATTATTTTTATTATCTTGTGCTAGTTTTTCTTGAAGTCTTAATTCGGCATCTTTCAGAAAAGAATCCCAAGTAATGTAAACATTATTATTCTCTGCTTGAGAGAGTGCTTCTAACCATGCAATAGTATAATAAGTGCCGTTATTAGTACTTCCGTAGGCTTTTTCATTTTTTTTTGAGCTTGAAATAATAATATTGCCCTTACTTTCTTTGAAAAGTTTTCTTAAAATATCATTTTCAACAAAAATAGAACGAGCAACTAAAGGTTTATCAATCGTCAAAGCTTGTCTGGACGTTTGTTGATTATTACAATCTATCAAAGTAATATTGAGTTTTACGCCTTTATTATTTAATTTTTGGTGAATGTTTTCTATTTGAAGATAAGTGTCTTTTAGGAAAATGCTTGGAAATTGGGTCGTCTGATGAGTGGGATTAAGACCTCTTCCTACATAATAAAATACAATTACATCATCAGTATTAATCGGTAAATGAAGAATTTCACGGTCTAAATCTTTTTCGGTAAAATCATGGGCATAAACAGCAATAGGCAAATAATCATAATGTATATTTTTAGCGATTTCACTAAAAACAGAATCCATCATGACAAGATTTCGCTCATAAGTTTTGCCTAATTCAGGGTGTTTGGAATCAGCTATCAAGATTGTTCTTATGCTTTGTGTAGCACCTTGAAAACAAATTAACACCAAAATGATAAGCAGTCCCTTATTTTTTTTAAACATATATTTCTATCAAGGTCAAAAAGTGATTACTTTTCTGACCTCATAATAGAAATACCGTTTGGCTTTGTAATTGTAGAAAATAAATATTTTATAAGTGATTGATTTACAATGAAAAAGCGATGTAACTATCTCCTTTTTTTGTACCTAATTTTGTACCACCACAAGCGATAACAATGTATTGTTTACCATTCAATAAATAAGTACTTGGTGTGGCAAAACCTGCTGCTGGTAACTTTGTTTCCCAAAGAATATCGCCAGTTTTCTTGTCAAAAATTCTGAACATTCCATCTTTGGTAGCAGCAATAAAAAGTAAATCACTTGCTGTAACTACTGGCCCACCATAATTTTCTGAACCCGTTGTTGGTATTCCTTTGGCTTTTAGTTCTGGATATTCACCGAATGGTTTTTGCCAAAGATGTTTTCCACTGTTTAAGTCGATGGCAGTAAGTGTTCCCCAAGGCGGACGAATGCCGGGATAACCTTTTGAGTCAATAAATTTATGATAACCATTAAATTGATAAGGAGTAAGAGGTGTTTTTCCTTTAGTACTTTCAGTACTTGCTTCTACTTTTTCATCTCCAAATAAAAAAGCTACTAATGCTTGACGGTCGATATTTGATAAATGTCCAAAACCGGGCATCATTCCTTTGCCCGAAGCAACAACTTTTGAAACATATTCACGGTCTTTTCTTGCTGAAATATTCACTAAAGATGGATAGCCACTGCTAGTATTTCCCTTGAGGTCTTTTCCATGACAAACCATACAAGTACTTGTATAAAGTTTTTGTCCTTTACTTAAATGAGCTAATTCATCTGCTTTTGGCGTTGGTTTTAAGCTAAATAACCAAGCCATTTCGTTGGCATTTACATACATAATTCCATCAGGGTCAACGGCTGCACCGCCCCATTCTGCACCCCCATCTGCACCCGGATATACCAAGGTTTCTTTTAAACCTAATGGCTGAAATACTCCTTTTTGAGTCGTTTTGATGGTTTTCAGTAAATCCTCTTTTTCGTCAGAATATGGATTTACGTCTGCTTCCGTAATGGTTTGTCGAGCAAAAGGAGCGGGCAAACTTGGAATTGGCTGAGTTGCCCAAGTACTTTCTTCTGGAATACTTGATTTTGGAAAAGGTGTTTCTTTGATGGGAAATAAAGGTTTCCCCGTTACTCTGTCAAACACAAAAACGTGTCCTGTTTTGGTTACTTGTGCTACTGCATCAATGTTTTTACCATTTCGTTTTATCGTCACCAAGTTTGGTGGGGCAGGCAAATCTTTATCCCAAATATCATGATGAACAAACTGAAAATGCCAAAGTCTTTTGCCTGTTTTTGCATCAAGAGCAATTAAACAATTGGCAAAAAGGTTTTGTCCTTTACGATTTCCTCCATAAAAATCAGAAGCTGCTGAACCCGTGGGTACAAAAAGAATTCCTCTTTTACGGTCAACCGCCATGCCCGACCAATTATTTGCACCGCCAATTTCAGTATTTTTATAAGTATTCTTTGGCCAAGTATTATAGCCAAATTCGTTTGGATGTGGAATGGTATGAAAAACCCAAGAGAGTTTGCCTGTACGAACATTAAACGCCTGAACGTTTCCCAAAGCGGCATCTGCTCCTTCAGAAAGACGCAAAGGCATGATAATATTATCTTCATACAAAGTCCCTGGCGTATTTGAAATCACGAATTTATTGACAGCAGTAAGCCCTAAACCTTCTTTCAAACTTACTTTGCCATTGTCGCCAAAGGAGCTGATTTTCTCTCCTGTTTTGGCATCAACAGCATATAAAAAAGAACCTAATGCAAAGATGATTCTTGGAACATCCTTGTCATTTTTATCTTTACTTTCCCAATAAGTAACGCCACGATTGGTGTTTAAAGAACCACTTCCTGCATTAGCGAATGTCCATAATTCTTTGCCTGTGGCAGCATCTAAGGCAAAAAGTTTATTGTTAGCCGTTACTGCATAAAGTATTCCATTAACGATAATTGGATTGCACTGAACTTGTCCAGAATCCAATGTATGGTATTCCCAAGCAACTTTTAATTGATTGACGTTCGTCTTGTTGATTTGCGTTAGGCTAGAATAATGATTCCGCTCTGGACCGCCTAAGTACTCTGTCCAACCAGTATTTTCGTTGGAAGTTTTATCCTGCTCAGGTAAATAAGCAGCAGTTAATAGGGCAGTTGTTAAAAGTGCGAAAGACAAGTATATTTTTTTCATATAATTTTCATTTTTGTTGTACTCAGTAGTTTGTTTATAAGTCAAAAGCAAACACGTATCATTAAACAAGCTACTGGTTTCTTGTCAAATTTACATATTTCATTACTTTATTAATAATTGATACATTGAATTGCAGTCTTAAAACCAGATAAAGCATGGTATGAAAAATTAGCCAAACGAAGTTGAAGAGTAGATATGCAATATTTCCTGAAACATCTACTAATTTAGCCGAAGATAAAGCCAGTATGGCAGTAGAAATTAAGCTAAGATGAAAGGAACAGTACTGATTATTGATGATGAAAAGCAATTAAGAGGATTACTCAAGCGAATTATTGAGTTGGAAGATTATACAGTTTGGGAAGTGGGCGACTTAAAATCTGCGTGGAAAATCCTTGAAAATCAAGCCATTCAAGTAGTACTTTCTGATGTAAAATTGCCCGACGGCAATGGTGTGGACTTTACCCAAAAATTCAAAGAGAAGTATCCAAGCCTTGAAATTATTGTTATGACGGCTTATGGAACGATTCAAGACGGCATCAAAGCCATGAAAAATGGTGCTTTTGATTACTTGGTAAAAGGTGATGATAACGAAAAAATATTGCCGATGTTAAGTTTGGCATTGGAAAAAGTACAGAACCAGTCGCCAATTATTCAGCCTAAAAGCCAAGGTTTTGAAAAGGTTTTGGGGAAATCTAAACAGATTAAAGAAGTAATCAGTTTAGCCCAAAAAGTAGCAAAAACCGACACGACCGTTCTACTAACAGGCGAAACAGGAACAGGAAAAGAAGTATTTGCCAACGCCATTCACCAAGAAAGTAAAAGAGCTTTAAAAAACTTTGTGGCGGTAAACTGTGCTACTTTTTCAAGAGAAATTCTGGAATCAGAACTGTTCGGACATAAAGCTGGGGCTTTTACGGGAGCGACCAAAGATAAAAAAGGCTTGTTTGAAGAAGCTGACGGCGGAACGATTTTCTTGGATGAAATCGGAGAAATGTCGCTGGATTTGCAAGCCAAATTACTAAGAGTATTAGAAACGGGAACGTTTATCAAAGTTGGCGATACAAAATTGATAAAAGTAGATGTACGAATTATTTCGGCAACAAATCGTGATTTAAGCAAAGAAGCCAACGAAGGACATTTTCGCTCGGATTTGTTTTATAGACTGTCAGTTTTTCAGATTGCACTGCCTCCATTGCGTGAACGTAAAACAGATATTGAAGTGCTTGCTCGTTTTTTTGCCAAAGATTTTGCTAAAAAATTCAGTATTTCGATAGCTGATTTACAAGAAGATTTTCTTGCAAAATTGACTAATTACGAATGGCAAGGGAACATCCGTGAACTTAGAAATGTGATAGAAAGAACCATTATTCTCAACGAAAACGGATATTTAACCGTAGAAAGCTTACCGATTAACATTCAGTTTCCTGCTGAAAATCTATCTTCTAATCTCCTAAATTCTTTCGATTTACATACCATCGAAAAGCAACACATCCAAAAAGTACTTCAACATACCAAAGGCAACAAAACCGAAACCGCCCGACTCTTGAATATTGGTTTAACAACGCTTTATCGTAAGATTGAAGAATACGGAATTTCGTAGGACGAGTTTCCAACTCGTCACCACAAAACTATCTCAAAACTCATGCCATGAATAACAAAATTTAATATTTTATTGCTTTTTCAAGCTCTTAGTACTTCGGTGGAAAATTTTGAGAAGAACTTGCAATAGAATTGATGAGCCGAATATTTTTTAAACTCAAGTATTCTTTATTGGGGTTTTTGTAAACTGTATCCAAGCTCACAAAAAGTGAGTTACAATACGGTTTATGGGAGCTAAGGTTCTGAAATTGTGGCTTACAAATAAAAACTAATAGACTGCCAAGCATTTTCGCAATGATTAAATTGCAGTACACTCTGGCATTTTTTAATACTATGCCAAACAAGGGTAATTGTACTTGGAACTTGTGGCTTAGTCCTTTTTGCAATTGTGATAATGCAATTTATGACCAAACAAATCAGAAAGTATTTGACAGCTAGAAAGTGAGTTTTTTCATTAGGGTTAAGTCCAGCCCTAATGAAAAAATTATGTTTTACCAAGGGCTTATTCCCGTCTCATCCTCAATATCATTGCTGAAAAACTGCCCTGTCGGAGCATTCTCGTCCGTTAGCGTATGTTTAATGATAAAGGTCGCCGCACTTTCTATTGTTCCTGAGCCACTATGGTGATTAAAATCGGTCGCCGTATAACCTGGGTCAATCGCATTTACTTTGAATGGTAAATCCTTTAGTTCATAAGCTAATACCACAGTATAAGCGTTTAACGCAGTTTTTGACGTTCCATAACTTGCCGATTTAAATGGGTAATATTTCCAATTTGGGTCGCTATGCAATGTCAATGACCCCAGCCCCGAAGTAATATTACTGATGCGTGGACTTTCAGATTTTTTGAGCAATGCTAGAAAGATTTGTGTGACTCTGATAACTCCAAAGAAATTGGTGTCAAATACTTTTTGAATATCATCAATAGAAGTATCTGAAGCATTTTGAGGAAAATCTCCGCTTATTCCTGCATTATTGATTAAAATATCTAATTTACCTTGTTCGTTTTCAATACTATTTTTGGCAGACAAAATCGAATCAAGATTAGTAACATCAATTGCAATCGCTTTGATGTTTTGAAATCCATCTTCATTTAATGCTGTTACGATGGCTTCTCCTTTTGCAAGGTCACGAGTGCCTAAATAAACGAACAATCCTTTTTGAGAAAGTTGTTTTGCTGTTTCTAAACCAATACTTCTGTTGGCTCCTGTAATTAATACTGATTTCATTTTTCTTGTTTTTAAATTGATGATGCAAGTTGCCTAGTTTAAAAATGAAATCATTTACCATTTGGCAAAAAGCGTTTTAGCGAATGTTTTTTCTAATTCTGCTCAATGAAGATTGTGTAATGCCTAAATAAGAAGCGATGTAAGAAAGCGGAATACGGTTAACCACAGTAGGATATATTTCTATAAACTTCAAGTAGCGAGTTGTAGCATCTTCTGAAACCAAAGGGCTTCTTCTTTCTACTTTTTGCATTAATGCTTTTGCAATAATTTTATGTACAATGGCATCCCAACCCACAATGGTATTGAGCAGTTCTTGCCAATTTTTTTTTGAAAAAACAATAAGTCTGCAATCAGTAATGGCTTGTACATAAGCCGTTGAAGGAATTTCATTGTCAAAACTCTCAAAATCCACTACAAGGTTGTTTTCTTCAATGAAATATTTGGTAATTTCTTCGCCTTTGTTGTTGTAATAACAAACACGAGTAATACCCTCTAAAATAAAGCCGACTTGACGAGAAGTTTTACCTGCTTCTGAAAAATATTCATCTTTATGAATCACTATTTCCTTTGCTTTCTCAGCAATGAAGTCAATTTGTTGTGGGTTTAAATTCCCAAATCGTAATATGTATGATATTAGTTCTTTCATTTTAGCAAGTTAGTCAAAGTTATCTTTTCGGGATTTGCCATTTGGCAAAAAATGCGTTGAGTCTTGTAAATAGTCAGGAGGTGACAATATGCTCATCATTACAGACATTTAATACAGCAAAACCGAGCTTTAACTCACAATTTCTGTATTGCATCTCCAATTCTGTGAGCTACTACTCAGTTTTTCTGAGTAGTAGCTCAGAAAAACTGTATTAGCAGACACAAATTCAGCCTTGTAAATCAACATTTCTGTATAGTGACTCGCTTTTTCTGTATTGGTACTCGGAAAATGTGAGTTGTGATGCAGTTTTGGTGAGTTAGGCTCTGAAATTGTGGAATAATGCAATACTTTCAATAAGGTCGGGTTTAAACCCGACTCTATTGAAAAAACAAACAAAATCCCAAATCCGAAAACACAAATCAGAAATCCTACCTCCTTTCCATTCTGATAAAAACCCTTCCAAAATGGAAGGGTTTTTTATTGCTCCAAAATATACTTAAATCTCTATTGTGTTGATTTCCAATAAGTAATATTCTTTTCTTTTTTCTTGGCTTATATTTTGGCATAAGGTCATCGAACAAATAATTAAAACGATGATAACAATCCTTCTTTTACTCGCTGGGCTTTTGTGCTTTGCTTTCTTTTTTAAAGCCATTGATTTTTTTGAAAACATTTAACCTTCAACGAATCGAATGATTCTTTTATCACCATGATGACAGCCCTCTTTGCTCTATCCATTGCCGTGTTTGGCTACTTGTGTTATGTTTTGTTAAAACCTGAAAAATTCTAAAAAATGAATACTGAAATCTTAGGAGTAATCCTCACGTTTATCCTCACCGTCGTTTGTGCTATTCCGTTGGGGAAATATATCGCCAAAGTTTTTGGTGGAGAAGCTACTTTTCTGGATGCCGTTTTCAATCCTATCGAAAAACTTTTCTTCCGCATTTCGGGTATCAATCCTAAACAGGAAATGACTTGGAAGCAACATCTTGCAGCGCTGCTTACCATCAATTTACTCTGGTTTTTCTGGGCAATGTTTATTTTAATGAACCAAGGTTGGTTGCCGTGGAATCCTGACGGAAACCCTTCGATGTCGGCAGATTTGGCTTTTAATACTGCGATTTCCTTTTTGTCTAATACCAATTTGCAACATTACTCTGGCGAAAGCGGAATGTCGTACTTAGGACAAATTGCCTGTTTGACTTTATTCCAATTTATCTCCGCAGGAGCAGGAATGGCGGTTTGTGCGATGGTTTTTAATGCCATGAAAGAACGCACCACCGACAAATTAGGCAACTTTTATAATTACTTCTTGAAATCTTGTACTCGTATTTTGTTACCGCTTGCCTTAGTGGTTGCTTTAATTACTTTGTTCAACGGAACGCCTATGAACGTAGAAGGAAAAGCTTCTTTTGTGTCTATGCAAGGCGATACTGTACAGGTTTCTCGTGGACCCGCCGCTGCCATGATTGGCATTAAACAAATCGGGACAAATGGCGGTGGTTACTTTGGCGTAAACTCTGCTCACCCGCTCGAAAACCCCAATTACTTAACCAATATCGTAGAAGTAGGTAGCATTATCTTGATTCCGATAGCGATGGTTTTTGCTTTGGGCTATTATCTGAAACGTAAAAAATTATCTTACACCATTTTTGGCGTAATGACTTTAGGTTTCCTTTTGTTCTTGATACCTTCTATTTATTTAGAAATGAATGGCAATACCGCCATTGAGCGAATGGGAATTACCCAACAGCTTGGTAGCATGGAAGGCAAAGAAGTACGTTTGGGTCCTGCCGCTTCTGCCTACTGGGGTATATCCACTACGGTTACTTCCAACGGTTCTGTAAACGCCATGCACGATAGCTTTACGCCACTGACGGGAATGTTTACGCTCTTGGGTATGATGATTAATGCACTTTATGGTGGGGTCGGCGTTGGCTTCTTGAATTTCTATGTTTTTATCATCATCGCCGTATTTATTTCAGGTTTGATGGTAGGGCGTACTCCTGAGTTTTTGGGTAAAAAAATCGAAGCAAGAGAAATGAAAATCGCTACGATTATCGCTCTATTGCATCCGCTGATGATTTTGGGGGCTACGGCTTTATCGTCTTTCATTTTTGTAAAAAATCCTGAAATTGGCTGGTTGAATAATCCTTCTTTTCACGGATTTTCAGAAATGTTGTATGAATATACTTCTTCGGCAGCCAACAACGGTTCGGGCTTTGAAGGCTTGGGTGACAATACGCTTTGGTGGAATATTAGTTGCGGTATCGTGATGGTATTAAGTAGATTTTTACCTATCATCGGCCCCGTAGCCATAGCTGGAATTTTAGCTAATAAAAAGTACATTCCCGAAAGTGCAGGTACTTTAAAAACCGACACAGGTACTTTTGGTTTGATGGTCTTTGCCGTAATTTTTATCGTAGCAGCCCTATCATTCTTCCCAGCATTGACATTAGGGCCGATAGCGGAATATTTTTCAGCTTTTAGCTATAAGCAATAGGCTGTAAGCTTTAGGCAAGTTTAGTCGAATTTCGACTGATTATAAACAGAATTCATAATTTTTCAAATAAGAACGCTTCAAGCTTACGGCTTATAGCCTAAAGCTTACAGCAACTTAAATACATGAAAACCCAACCAACTTCGCTTTTCCAAGCGGATTTAGTGAAAGAAGCCTTTGCTGCTTCATTTGTAAAACTAAATCCAAAAATAATGTTCCGAAACCCAGTGATGTTCACGGTTGAATTAGGAACGCTTGTGATGTTATTCGTTACGATTTATAGCATCAATCATACCGACCAAGGTTCATTTGCTTATAATCTAACGGTTTTTGTCATCTTATTTCTAACCCTTTTGTTTGCCAATTTTGCCGAAGCTATCGCTGAAGCCAGAGGCAAAGCTCAAGCAGATTCTTTGCGTAAAACTCGTGAAGAAACGCCTGCAAAAGTCATCAAACAAGTAGGTGAAATGTATTTGAACGAAATTCAAATCGTAAATTCCGCCCAACTCAGAAAAGGAGATGTGTTTGTCTGCGAAGCAGGCGACACAATCCCAACTGATGGTGAAATTATTGAAGGTTTGGCAACGATTGACGAATCTGCGATTACGGGAGAATCTGCCCCAGTAATTCGTGAGTCGGGTGGCGATAAATCTTCGGTAACGGGTGGTACAAAAGTACTTTCTGATAAGATTAAAGTAATTGTTACAACTGAACCGGGCGAGAGCTTTTTGGATAAAATGATTGCTTTGGTAGAAGGTGCTTCTCGCCAAAAAACACCGAATGAAATTGCTCTTACGATACTCTTGGCAGGTTTTACCTTAATTTTTATCATCGTTTGCGTAGCCCTAAAACCTTTTGCAGATTACGCCAATACGCCGATTACGATTGCCGCTTTTATCTCACTTTTTGTCTGTTTGATTCCTACTACAATTGGCGGTTTATTATCTGCGATTGGGATTGCTGGGATGGACAGAGCTTTGCGTGCCAACGTAATTACTAAATCAGGAAAAGCAGTAGAAACAGCAGGCGACATTGACGTATTGTTGTTGGATAAAACGGGAACAATTACAATTGGAAACCGAAAAGCGACCAATTTTTACGCTGCGAATGGCACTGACAACAAGACTTTTATGAATGCCGTAGTGCTTAGTTCTTTAGCAGATGACACGCCCGAAGGAAAGTCTATCATCGAGTTGGCGGGTAGTCATGGCTTAAAAATTCCGACTTTGCAAAATGATGTTGAACTGATAAAATTCACGGCAGAAACTCGTTCGTCGGGCGTGAATTTAGCGAATGGTATTCGTATTCGTAAAGGTGCTTTTGATTCGATGAAAAATCTTGCTGAAAATGCAGGCAATACTTTCCCAACTGAAATTGCTGACAAAGTAAAATTTATTGCCAGTAATGGCGGTACGCCTTTGGTGGTAACTCAAAATGAAACAGTATTGGGCGTTATCGAATTGCAAGATATTATCAAAGTGGGCATTCAAGAACGTTTTGAACGTTTGAGAAAAATGGGCATTAAAACGGTAATGGTAACAGGTGATAATCCTCTGACAGCCAAATATATTGCCGAAAAAGCAGGCGTAGATGATTTTATCGCTGAGGCAAAACCCGAAGATAAAATGAATTACATCAAAGCCGAACAAGCCAGTGGAAAATTGGTAGCGATGATGGGCGACGGTACAAACGATGCCCCAGCTTTGGCTCAGTCGGATGTAGGTGTAGCCATGAACTCTGGAACGGTGGCTGCCAAAGAAGCGGGGAATATGGTGGATTTGGACAATGACCCAACGAAATTGATTGAGATTGTGGAAATCGGAAAACAATTATTGATGACTCGTGGCACGCTCACTACTTTTTCTATCGCCAACGACGTGGCTAAGTACTTTGCCATTGTGCCAGCTTTGTTTATTGCCAGTATTCCAAGTTTACAAGGCTTGAATATTATGCACTTGCATTCGCCCGAAAGTGCTATTTTGTCTGCTGTGATTTTCAATGCTTTAATTATTCCAGCATTGATTCCTCTGGCTTTGCGTGGTGTTGATTACAAACCTATTGGAGCGAGTGCTTTGTTAAGAAGAAATTTATTGATTTACGGACTCGGCGGTGTAATTATTCCTTTTATCGGTATCAAAGTACTTGATTTGGCGGTGGGAATGTTTTTTTAAATCGGTTATCGGTAAGTCCTTGCGAGATGAAATAGTTCCCCCAATTCGAAAGTATTAATTTTTTTAAAAGTAAAATACGGTTAACCATTAACAGATAACAATTAACGGTTAACCGATAACAGACAAAAAGATGAAAACTCAATTTTTTCCAGCACTTAAACTCACTTTGTTGTGTTTGTTGCTATTTGCTTTTGTGTATCCTTTAATCGTGTTGGGTTTCGCTCAACTTGCTCCCGATAAAGGAAAAGTTACTTTTGTGGAACACAAAGGTAAAGTGGTTGGAGCAGCTAATGTTGGTCAGAAATTCGACCAAGACCAGTATTTTAATGGTCGTCCTTCGGCGGTGAATTATAATGCTGCGGGTTCTGGAGGTTCAAATAAAGGAACTACCAACCCTGATTATTTGGCTCAAGTACAAGCTCGTATTGATACTTTTTTGGTACATAATCCAACAGTACCCAAAGCCGAAATTCCTTCTGAATTAGTAACTGCTTCTGGCAGTGGACTCGATCCACACATTTCGTCAAAAGCTGCTTTGGTACAAGTTGACAGAATTGCTACAATCAGACATTTACCGAAAGAAAAATTAATTGCTTTAGTGAATGCCCAAACCGAAAAACCACTTTTAGGCTTGTTCGGAACAGAAAAAGTAAATGTGTTGAAATTGAATATTGCTTTAGAAGCTTTGAATAATTGGTAGTGTAAAACAAGTAATGTTCTCTATCATTTTAGATTAACTTTGGTATAACTTTGTGTAAAAAGAGTTATTTACTCAAACTTGTATTATTCTATGTTATCGTGTCCTAGTTGTAAA